>NZ_JBFAJR010000015.1:0-63525 GCF_040655295.1 Streptomyces sp. NPDC050448
CGGCCGGCGCGCGGCCGGCCCTGCCCGAGCGCGTCCCACAGACCCACCTCACCCGGCAACTCCGCGGGCCCCGCGCCCCGGAGCCGGACACCGGCCGGGACGCGGCGACACCCGAAGAGGTGGCCGACGCCTGGGCGGACTACGAAGAGGGGACCAAGAAAGTGGAAGCAGAGCTCAGAGCGGATCAGCCATGACGACGACAGCCAGCGACATGATCTACGGCATCCTGGACAACAACCTGAGCAGGATCGCCGGCATCGAGGGAGCGGTGCTCCTGTCCAACGACGGGATCAAGCTCAGCGCCTACCTGCTGGAGCGGGACCAGGCGGAGCGCATCGCGGCCGCGTCCTCCGGCATTGCCGCCACCATGAAGGCGATATCCAGGGAGATCGACGGCGGCCGGGTCATCCGCCAACTGGTGGAGATGGACGACCGGTACCTCTGCGTCGTCGGGTGCGGTGAAGGCAGCACGCTCATCGTGGTGACCTCCCGCAAGGCACGGCTCGGAGAACTGGGCGGCGAGGCCGTACGGACCGCCCAGGCGCTCGGCGAGTGGCTGGGAACCCCTGAGCGCGCTTCCGCGCCGACCTCGTAATGCCCGACGAGCCGCAGCGCCGAAGCCCTCGCCGGACACGGCTGTACGCGCTGACCGACGGCCGCACGGCCGCCGCCCCGCAGACCGCCCTCACCATGGACACCACCATCGTGGCGGCGGTCGCCGCGGACGACGCCCACACCGGCCTGGCCACCGAATGGCGGGCCATCCTCGCCATGTGCGTGCCGCCGGCCGGAATGGCGGTCGCCGAGATCGCCGCCCGCATGCACATCCGCCTCACTCCGATGACGCTCCTCCTGGGCGAACTCGCGGACCGCGGGCTGATCCACCATCGCCCGCCCCTGGAGGGCGCCGAGACCACCAATGTCCACCTGCTCATGAAAATCAGGGACAACCTTGCCCGGATATGACACTCCCGACGCTTTCGCCGCCCAAGGAACGTCCCCCGTCAAGCTCCTCATCGCCGGTGGCTTCGGAGTCGGCAAGACGACCCTGGTCGAATCGGTCTCCGAGATCGAGCCGCTGCGTACGGAGGAGCGCCTCACGAGCGCGGGAGTCGGCGTCGACGACCTCGAGGGCATCGAGTCCAAAACACTGACCACCGTCGCGATGGACTTCGGCCGGATCACCCTCGCCGACGCCGGAGTCGTCCTCTACCTGTTCGGCACGCCCGGCCAGGAGCGGTTCTGGTTCATGTGGGACGACCTCCTGAACGGGGCCCTGGGGGCGCTCGTACTCGTCGACACGCGGCGCCTGGACCGCGGCTTCCCGGCGATCGACTTCTTCGAGAGCCGGGGGCTGCCGTTCGTGGTCGGCGCGAACTGCTTCCACGGCGAACAGCCGTACACCGCCGAGGAGATCGCCGCCGCGCTGCACCTGCGGAACCCCGCCACCCCCGTCCTCCTCCTGGACGCCCGCTCCCGTACGGACGTACGCGACTCCCTGCTGGCCCTGCTCGACGTGGTCATCGCCCAGGCGGGAGCCCAGGCCGCCTCCTGACAGGGCGCGGGTACTGTGCCGTGCACACGTCGGATCCCGGTCCGCATCGCATCGTCCTGACGCGGGCCGGACGGGGCTCGGCCCTGACGAGCGGGCGGCCCTCGGGGGTGGACCTCGGCCAGCGTGATCGTCATGTACGAGATCAAGGGCGTGAATGCCGCGCCAGGCGGGCGGATGTCCGTCCAGTGCCATGACCACGGCTACGTCGCGCAGCCGGACGGGCGCGCCGGCCGCGTCGCCGACAGGTTCCTCGGCGAGGGAGCCCGGTGCATCACCGTACTGGTGGTGCTCACACCGGTCGGGCTCTTCAGCCTGCTCCGGAAGACCGGAGCGCCGGAGACAGCGGTCACCGACGACGCCCTGCTGCGCCGCGCCCGGCCGGCCCGCCCCGGCGCCCCATCACCAGTCGGCGCCCCGGCAGGCGGGTCGGCCGGGAAGCCGGGCGGCCACGGCTTCACCTACGGCGCCGGCGGCAAGGGCAGCGGCATCCGGGCCCTGGTCGTGAGCCCCGCCGCCGGTGGCACAGGTCGTCCGGCTCGCCGGCCGGGGCCCCCTTTGGGCGGGCCCCGGCGGCGTGCTGGTGAGCGCGGACGATGGTGGAGTCAACCACGACGAACCAACCGAGGTCGGTGTGGCGACACGGAATCGTCTGATCCCGGGACCGCCGACAACGCTGGATGCAGCCGCCGACCTGAAGCGATGACTTTCCGAGCGGTACAGGCAACGCCGACGAAGCAGCACCACCTGCGCTTGCGCGTCCGCGAGCCAGCGGGTGGCACGCCTCAGAAAATGACACTCTGCAGGTGGTCAAGGGCTGCCTTCGCGAGGTCGCGAGAACCCTCACCGGCCCCCAGCGCGGCCTGGGCGGCGACCGGCTGCAGAATCCCTCGCAGGGCTGCGGGGGAGCGGCGGATCCTGCCCCGGTCCGGTGAAGGGGACACCACCTCGACGAGGATTTCGTTGGCGCTCGCGGAGGCGTCTTCGGCGTCTTCAACGGGAAGGCCGAACTGAGGCAGCTGCGCGAGCATTCGCGTTACTGCCTCCGCCAGTTGCTCGAATCCGGGGGCGACCTGCTCCACGGTCTTCTGGATCTGAGTCACATTGTGGTTGTTCCAAGCGATCTGAGCCCCGTTCATATCACCTTGGAATACGGGCCCGTTGTAGTTGTTGGTCGTTCCGGCACTGCTCCTGCCGGAATTCGCCGCGAAGTCTTCGGCACGGGCGCTGCCCGACATTGCCATGTCTCCACCCTCCGAGGTGAGGCGGGGGAACGACAAGCCGGTCGTGTCAGGAGAGTCCGATCCGGCGACGATGTAGCCCTGCTCGCAAAGATACGAAGCCTGTTCGCGAGTTCGGCGAAGTTGTAGGTGATACCGGTGCGCTGCAGCGCGTCGGACCGGAGGAAGTCGTCCCAGCCAGGTGGGAACTGGTTCTGGTTCGCCACCTCCCGGCCTGCGGATCTTGGATTGTGCCTGAGACAGCAGGGCGACCGTTTTTCAGGCTTCGAGGTGTCGAGCAACGTCGCGCGAAGGTGATCTCTTCCATGGCCTCTTCCCACGCCTTGAGAGCATCGGTGGACATGGCTTCCGGCGGTGAGCTGCCGGACCCGTTGCTTGAGGGTGGTGTTCTCGGTGGTGATCCGCTGGATGGCCGCCTCGGTCCATTCGGTTCCACCTCCCGGACTCGTTCTTCCAGGAGTTCACCGATTCCGGTGCACCGTGTGCGGATTTCGGCGCGGGCGGCTCTGGGGGCCTCCTCTGCGTCCGGGGAGAGGGCGTCGTCGAGGAAGTTCCTGGACGCCCACGAGGTGGTACGCCGATGTGTCCACGACCTGCCGAGCGCCGAGTCGAACCGGGCCGTGGCCGGTGAAGCGGGAAAAGCGGAACAGGCCCTCGAGCGACCTCCCGGAGATCATGGCCTGGTCCTGGCCCACCTGATGGGTCGGCCCGCACACAGAACCTGAGTACAGCTACCGCCCGGCTCTGCCGAAGCCGTGTCTGCGCAGCGAGGCCAGACGCCGTTCGTACTCCTCGTCGTCGATCTCTCCAAGAGCGAACCGTTGGGCGAGGAGCTGCTCGGCGGAAGGTTCAGCCCGATCCTGGTGGCTCACGGCTCCGCGGCCGACGACGTGCAGGACGAGGAGCACCACCCCGATGACCAAGGCTGTCAGGAGGATCGAGCTGAGGGTCATGGTGAACCAGCCCCACCCGCTCATGCCGTGCCCGTTCCAATACATTGCTTCACCCGCTTTCGACGCGGGCCCCGCCGCACTCGACGGCGAGATCCCTCCGAGACCAGCGTCCGTCCCGCGATGCGTCCGGGCATGGGCCGGACGGGTCAGCACCCCTGGGCCGGTCGGCCCTCGCGGCTCCACGGATCGCGCAACAGAATGAGAAGGGACACGAAGGGAGGCCACCATGCGCACGCGTCCCCCCACCCACATCACCGCCCTGCCCCCGGAATGCCGTTCCCTCCTCATGGAGCATGCCCAGGAGGTCAATTTCGCCGAAGGCACCCGCCTGTTCAACGAGGGAGGCCTGGCCGACCGTTTCTGGATCGTGAAGTCCGGCGTCGTCACGCTGGACCTGCACGTTCCCGGCCGCCAAGCCGCGGTCGTCGAAAGCCTCGGCGCCGGCGAACTGGTCGGCTGGTCGTGGATGATCAAGCCGCACCAGTGGCACCTGGGCGCCGAGGCCACGACGCCCGTACGAGCCTACGAGTTCGACGCAGCCACCGTACGGAAGCTGATGGAAGCCGACCCGGCTCTCGGCTCCGCCGTCGGGAACTGGGTGAGCCAAGTCCTCGCACACCGGCTCCAGGCTGCACGGATACGCCTGCTCGACCTCTACGCCCCCCACGGCAGCGGAAGCACCATCTGAACCCTCTCGCGAACCGATTCGCCCCAGGAGCCAGCCATGCCCGCATCCCAGTACACCGTCAGCGACGTCATGTCGCACACCGCAGTCGCCATCGGCCGCGGGGCCTCCTACAAGGAGATCGTCGAGCTGATGCACCAGTGGAAGGTCAGCGCCCTGCCGGTACTGGAGGGCGAGGGCCGCGTGGTGGGCGTCGTCTCCGAGGCCGATCTCCTGCCCAAAGAGGGATTCCGCCGGGAGGACCCGCACCTCCCCGAGCAGCTCGACGAAGCCTCGAAGGCGGACGCGGTCCTGGCCGAGGAGCTCATGTCCAGCCCGGCGGTGACCGTCCACCCGGATGCCACGCTCGCCGAGGCCGCGCGCATCATGGCGCGCAAGGCCGTCAAGCGGCTGCCGGTCGTCAACAGTGTCGGCATGCTCGAAGGCGTCGTGAGCCGCAGCGACCTGCTCAAGGTGTTCCTGCGTCCCGACGAGGAGATCGAGGAAGAGATCCGCCAGGTCGTCCTCGGCGAGCTGCCGCTGCGCGCCCATGTCGAGTTCGCGGTGCTGGACGGTGTCGTCACCCTCCGGGGTCCGCTCCGGGACCGCGCTCTGGTGCCGTTGCTGGCCCGCGCGATCCGGGCGGTCGAGGGTGTGGTGGACGTCCGCATGGAGCTGGAGGGTGCGGTCAGTGCCATGGCATGACGGTGCGGTGGCCTCCCGTCATTCCTCCCGTCATTCCGAAGGCGTTTTACGGCTGCGTGCGCTTCTTACCTGCACCCCGGCGGGTGAGGCCTACGTGTGAGGCTTGGCGTCTCCGTCCCGCAGGTGCCGGATGTGGGCGTCCGGCCCCGGGAAGAACAGAGAGGTACGCCCTGTGTCGGACCAGCGGACGTCGTACGGCGGGGTTCCGTCCTGGTGGTGCAGCCCGACGACTTCGCCGTCACGGCCGGGCTTGCCCACGGTGGGGCCGCCCACCACGAGCTGGTCTCCGACGTGGGCGTGCATCCCGCTCTCAGTGGCGTGCATGTCCATGATCATGGCTTCCTTCTGAATGCGCTCCTTGAGAATCGCGCAGCCGCGTATCCGATCACGACAGAGGCCGCGGCGAGGGCGATCCCGGACCAGCCGAGAGGCTCGGTCTCCAGGAGCGACTGGAGGGGCGGGGCGTACAGGGCCGCCACCGCCAGCAGGGCGGAGACGGCGACGGACCCGGGCAGGAAGGGGTTCTGCCTGGTCAGCAGGCGCGCGCGCAAGCCCAGGGCGATGCCGAGCTGCGCGCCGAGCAGCGCGAGGAAGAGCACGCTCTGCCAGGGGAGCCTCCAGGACTGAGCGATGGCTCCGGCTGCCAGACACGTCGTGGTCACGACCACCGCGAGGACGAGGAGTCGCTGCCAGGCCCCGGCGCCCAGGATGTGCTGCCCCGGCGGGCGGGGAGGCCGGTGCATGACCTCCGGAGCCGCGGGCTCGGCGCCCATCGCCACGCCGGTGAGGCCGTGGGTCAGCAGGTTGATCCAGAGAATCTGTCCCGCGAGCAGGGGCAGCGGCAGGCCGGCCAAGGGGCCGATCAGCATGACGAGGATCTCCGCCGTGCCTCCGGCCAGCCCGTAGACCAGGAACCGCCGGATGTTGTCGTAGACCCGCCGGCCCTCCTCGACTGCGGAGACCACCGTCGAGAGCTCGTCGTCGGTGAGGACCAGGTCTGCGGCCTGCCGTGCCACCTCCGTACCTCGCGCACCCATCGCGACCCCGATGTCGGACTGCCGCAGAGCGGGGCCGTCGTTCACGCCGTCGCCGGTCATCGCCGTCACCGCGCCCCGGGCCCGCCATGCGGCAACGATGTCCAGCTTCTGCTGGGGGTCGGTGCGGGCGAAGACCCGGACGGCCGTGAGGTCGTCCACCCGGCCTGCTGACAGATCGGGACCGCCGACCACCTCAGCCGTGTCGTCCCTTCCCACCAGGCCGACCCGGACCGCGATCGCGCGCGCCGTCGCGGGATGGTCCCCCGTGATGAGGACGGGGGTGATGCCCGCCTCCCGACAGGCTGCGAGGGTGGCAGCGGCCGTGGCCTTCGGCGGGTCGCTGATGGCGACGAGACCCAGCAGCCGCAGGCCGGTCTCCGCCTCCGCCATGTCCTGCGGCTCTCGGCTCCGCTCGGTCGCGGCCACTGCCAGCACCCGGTACCCACGGCCGGCCACCAGGGCCGACTGCTGCCGGGCACCGTGCAGCAGATCCGTGCGGTCGGCGAGGATCGCGGCGTCGAGCACGGTCTCCGGTGCGCCTTTGAGACAGACGAGGGCCGTTCCGGTCGGCGTCCGATGGATGGTGGTCATCCGCTTGCGCAGGCTGTCGAACGGTACTTCCTGTGTCCGCGGGTGCGTGCGGCGCAGTTCGGCCGGGTCGGCGCAGCCTGCCTTGGCGGCTGCCGCCAGGAGCGCGGCTTCCATCGGGTCGCCGACGGCCGTCCACTGGCCGGCGTCCGTGACCGGCTGCCGGGGCGGCTTCAGGCTCGCGTCGTTGCACAGAGCCGCTGCGGTCAGGAGTTCTCGTACGGGTGCGAGCTCGTCTGCCGTCGGGGTGCGGCCGTCGATCCGTACATCGCCGTGCGGCTCGTAGCCGACCCCGAAGAAATCCGCTTCGGCCCGGGGCGTCCAGACATGCTGGACGACCATGCGGCCCTCGGTGAGCGTGCCGGTCTTGTCGGTGGCGAGGACGGTGACCGAGCCGAGCGTCTCCACCGCGGGCAGCCGGCGGACGAGGGCGTGCCGCGCCGCCATGCGGCGGGCCCCCAGGGCCAGGGCGAGGGTGACCACGGCGGGCAGGGACTCGGGCACCGCGGCCACCGCGAGGCTGATGGCGGTCACGGCCATGGTTCCGGCCGGCAGCCCCCGTAGGAGACCGAGGGCGAAGAACAGCACGCAGAGTGCGAGGGTGACCACGGCGAGGATACGGCCGAGAGACGCGAGGCGGACCTGGAGCGGTGTCAGCTCCCGGCCGCCGTGGAGCAGCACCGCGATCCGGCCGAGGGCGCTCTCGTCGCCGGTGGCGGTGACGGTCGCGACACCTCTCCCCCGTGCCACGACGGTTCCCGCACTCAGGAGGGAGTCGGACGCCTTGTCCACCGGGACGGATTCGCCGGTCAGCATCGACTCGTCGACCAGCAGGGCGGACGACTCCGTGAGATGTGCGTCCGCTGCCACTATGTCGCCCTCGGCGAGCAGCAGCACGTCTCCCGGAACGACCAGTGCCGACGGCAGCTCCCGTGCCGCGCCGTCGCGCAGGACGCGGGCGCCCGGTGCCGACATCGCAGAGAGGGCGGCCACGGCGTGGTCCGCCCGGATCTCCTGGGCGACGCCCACGGTCGTGTTGACGACGATCACCAGGCCGATGATCACGGCGTCCGGATGATCCCCGATGACGACGGTCAGCAGTGCCGCGCCCAGGAGCACCATGATCAGGGGATCTCGGAGCTGGGCCAGCACCCGGGCGTGCACGGGGACGGGTTCGGCCGGGGCCACCTCGTTGCGGCCGTGTTCGGCAAGCCGGCGCTCGGCTTCGGCCTCCGTCAGCCCTTCCGGGACCGAGACCGCGGTGCGCGCCCGTTGGGCCGCAGGGCTGGGCACGGCTGCCGTCACACGCCGGGGACGGTGATGACCGGGCAGTACGCCCGGTGCAGGAGGCCGTGGACGACGGAACCGAGGTGCATCCCACTGTATCCGCCGCGGCCGCGGCGGCCCACGACCACGGACAGGGCGTGCTCGGCGGCCCTCGCCAATTCCTCCACGGGGTGTCCGACGGGAATCTCGTGCCGGAGGACGACGTCCGGGTACTTCTGCGGCCAGCCCGCGGTGATCTCGGCCAGCATCCGCCGCTGGGCCTGTAGGGCGACTTCCTCGTCCTGCAGGAGGAAGATCGGCGCCTGCCACACCGAAATGGCGCGCAGCTCCGCTCCTCGAATATCGGCCTCCTCATACGCGAAGGCGAGCGCTGCCGTCGAGGATTCACTGCCGTCGATCCCCACCACCACATAGGGCGGCTGTCGGCTGACGTGCTCGGCGTCGCCGACGACCACCACCGGGCAGGCGGCCTGGGCCGCCACGGGAACGACCAGGGACCCGGCACTGAGGTATTCGGCTGTCCGGCTCAAGTGCCGGGAGCCGAGCACGACCATGCGCGCTTCCTGCGACAGCCTGCCGATCACAGACGTCGGGAGGCCTCCCAGCAGTTCGCCGGCCAGACCGAGTTCCGGATGGCGGGCCCGCGCCCAGTTCAGGGCCTCTTCGAGTGCTTGTGCTCCGACCTGGCGAAGGGCGAGCCCGTGTGGCGTGCCGTTGACACGGTGGGTGTCGTGCTGAGGGGGCACGGCAACGACGAGGCGGAGGCGGAGCCTGCGCCGGTGAGCCTCGTCGGCGGCCCAGGCCAAGGGCATATGCCAGTCCCGGGCCGGGTCGATGCCGACCACGAGTTCACGGCCTTCGCCTGATTTCTCCGTCACGATTCGCTCCCCGGCTCGGGGCCGTGCCGCGGAACGAGGAGCACGGGGCAGTGCGCGTGGTGCACGAGAGTGTGGGTGACCCGCCCGAGGGTGGGACCCATGTATCCGGGCGAGCGGCGCCCCCCCATGACCAGCAGGTCTGCCTGGTTCGACGCCTCGACGAGGACGCCGGCCACGGAGCGGCTCTTCTCCGCGTCGGCCTGGACGCGGAGGCCCGGGAACTCGTCCCGGATCTGCGCCGTGACGGCCTTCAGCTTCTCGACCTGTTCGCCGGCGATGTCATCGATGTTGTCGAGCATGGTCACGACATTCCCGACGGACTGCAGGATGTTCCACACGTGCAGGAGCCGCAGCGACGCCTTCCGCAACTCGGCCTCACGCGCGGCATATTGCGCGCACTCGAGGTCGTGCTCGTCTCGGACGGCAACGACGACGGCTCCGGCCTCGGTTCCGTTCTCGACGCCTCTCACCACGATCAGCGGCGTCTTGGCACCAGCCGCGACCTTGAGGCCGACGGAGCCCAGCATGAGGGACTTGAAGCCGCCGAGGCCGCGGTTGCCCACCACGATCGTGCCGTGGAGGCCGGCGGCCCGGTGCAGACTGCTCACCGGATCGCTTCGGCTGAATTCCGTCGTCACGTGCAGGCCCGGGTATCCGGTCGCGACCGCCTCGGCGGTTTCGTCGAGCAGCCCACGGCCGGCCTGCCGGACCTGTTCGACACTGTCCGCCGACAGGTAAAGGACCCTGCTGTCGGTGTCAGCCGCATGGACGATGTGCAGCGGCCGGTCGCGGCGTACGGCCTCCGCGGCGGCCCAGAGCGCCGCCTGGCGCGCGGGCTTCGATCCGTCGACGCCCACGATGACCGAGCTGACGTCCGGGTACCGGATGGTGGTCCCTTCCATGATTCCTCCTCTCGAGCCGGTAAGGGCTGCTACGACGCTGCCACCGCGCCCCCACCTCGGAGAGGGCCACTCAGGGCCGCGTTCGGGACCGACGGTCCACCAACGGCCCCATGGAACGCCTCCACACCGCGTCCATGGGCGGGAGGTGATCCGAATGGTCCCCGCAGAGGACCATTCGGCCCTCGTCCCCCGACCGGACGCAGCGGAAGGTGGACTGCGAGCCCTTGGAAAGTGGGGTCCGCCCCGGGCGCCGCGAGAAGGCAGGAGGTGCCTCCATGAAGCACATCAAGGTGGGAGATCTGATGACGGACGAGGTTGTCTCCGCGGTTTCTGCCACCTCCTTCAAGGATGTCGCGAAACTGCTCGCACAGCACGACGTCAGCGGACTGCCCGTGGTCGACGACGAGGACCGGGTGCTCGGCGTCGTCTCGGAGAGCGACCTCCTCGCCAGACAGGCAGCGCAGCTGACCGCGGGCCGCGCCGAGGACTCCCCCGTCTCGGAAGTCACGGCGGGCGAGGTGATGTCCACGCCTGCGGTGACCATCCACGCTGAGGAGCCCGCAGCCGAAGCGGCACGCCTCATGACACGCCGAAGCGTGGAACGACTCCCCGTCGTGGACGAGGAGGAACGTCTCGTCGGCATCGTCACCCGCCGTGACCTGCTGCGGCTCTTCCTGCGCCCGGACTCCGAAATTCGACGCCGCGTGATCGATGACGTACTCGGCGACACCCTGGGGGTACGAGCCGACGCGGTAGAGGTCCACATCGTGGACGGGGTCGTCACTTTGTCCGGTGCGGTGGACAGGCAGAGCCAGGTTCCGATTCTCGTCCGTCTCGTCGAACAGCTCGACGGAGTGGCGGCGGTCTCATCCCGTGTCACCGGACGCATCGACGACTCACTGCTCGCCCAGCCGACCCGGACTGCGCACAGCATGCCGTGGTGACCGGGGCAAGGACGGAACCGTCCGAGGGACATCGAAACGCATGCTGCTGGTCGGCCCCGCCGAGGACCGGCCGCACGGGCCGGTCGCATCCGCGGAGCTCATGCACCGGGCGCATGACCCCTCCTTCCCTTGGCTGCACCATGCCGCCGCACCGGTCGCCGTCATCCCTCAAGGAGGTCGCCAGGACACGCCACGACAACGACGTCTCCGCCCTGCCGGTGGTGGACACCCGGCACCATCCGATCGGTGTCATTTCCGAGGCCGATCTTCTGTAGTCCGGGCCAGCCCTGTCCCACCTCGCCCGGCAGTTCTCAGACTCGAAGACGCCGACACCGATCACTGCTCTGGAGTAGTCATGAAGCACCTGCGCACCGTCGACGACGTCATGACGCATGCCGTCATCTCCGTCGACACCGGAACCCAGTTCAAGGACATCGTGGAATCCATGCGGCAATGGCGCATCAGCGCCCTGCCCGTCCTGTCCGCGGACGGACGGGTCGCCGGCGTGGTCTCCGAGGCCGACCTGCTGCTCAAGGCGCAGGGTATGGACGAGTCCCGCGCCGTCACGGCCGGCCAGCTCATGACCGTACCCGCGGTGACCGTGACCAAGGACGCCACCATCGCCGGGGCCGCCCGTCTCATGGCGCGCGGCCACCTCAAGCGACTCCCCGTCGTCGGCGACGACGGCCGCCTCGTCGGTGTCGTCAGCCGAGGTGATCTGCTCAAGATCTACCTCCGGCCGGACGGGGACATCGGAGCCGAACTGCGCGAGCTCCTCATGGCGCACCTCATCCCGGCCGGTTCGTCGGTCGTGCACGTGCACGTGGCCAACGGGATCGTCCACCTCCGTGGCACCGTGCCCGACCCCGCCCTCCAGGAGATGGTGGTGCGTGTCGCACGCACGGTGCCGGGTGTCGTCGACGTCACGGCCCAACTGGACGTCGAAGTGCCCGCGTGACGGAGGGCTCGATGAGGCATCGCAGCGTCGCGGACATGATGACGCCCATCGCCGTCACCGTGCAGCGCGGTACCGCCTTCAAGGAAGTGGCCCGTCTGCTGGACGAGTTCGGCATCACGGCTGTGCCCGTCGTGGACGACGCCGGACGTGCCGTGGGGGTCGTCTCCGAAGCCGATCTGCTCAACAAGCGCGGCGCCGGAAGCGGTGCGGACACGGCCGGTGGTCTGATGAGCAGCCCGGCCGTCACCGCCCGGCCCGAGTGGAGCGTGGTGCGGGCCGCCCGATTGATGCGGAAGAACCAGATCAAGCGCCTTCCCGTCGTGGACAGCGAGAGCCGGGTCATCGGCGTACTCAGCCGGAGCGACCTGCTCCAGCTCTTTCTCCGCCATGACCACGCCATCCAGCAGGAGATCCTCGAGGATGTGTTCACCCGCACCCTGCGGCTGAGTCCTTCCGCCCTGACCGTCGACGTCACCGACGGGGTCGTGACCCTCAGTGGCACCGTGCCCCGGTCGAGTCTCGTTCCCGTCGTCCTGCGGCTGTGCCGGAGCGTCGACGGAGTGGTGGACGTGGTCAATCGGCTCACGTTCGAGCAGGACGACATGTCGGTCGATGCGCGAGAGGCCACAGGACGGTAGGAGTAGAGCGTGAGACACCGAGAAGTAGGCGAGCTGATGACCCGCCAGGTCGTGACGGTACCGGGTAGCGCGACGTTCAAGGACATCGTCCGCATCCTCACCGAGCACCAGGTGTCGGCCATCGCCGTCGTCGACAGCGTGGGGCATCCGCTCGGAGTGGTGTCGGAGGGCGACCTTCTGCCGAAGTCGGCCGATCAAGGGGACTTCCTGCGCTCCCTGCCCGCGCGCGAGGCTCTGGAGCGCGAGAAGGCGGAGGGTACACGGGCCGAGGAGCTCATGTCGGCTCCCGCCGTGTGCGCCGGGCCGGGCTGGACCGTCGCCGAAGCGGCCCGGCTCATGGAGGCACAGGGCGTCAAGCGGCTGCTGGTCGTCGACGCGGCGGACAAGCTGGTGGGCATCGTCAGCCGGCGCGATCTGCTGAAGATCTTCCTCCGCGACGACGACACCATCCGCCATGAGATCACCGCAGACGTGCTCGACCGCACCCTGCATCAGGACCCCGGCGCCATCACCGTCGAAGTGGCCGACGGCCGGGTCGAACTGCACGGCTCGGTGCAGTTCAAGAGCCTGATCCCGGTGGTCGAAAGGCTGTGCCGCACCGTCGACGGAGTGGTCGAGGTGACACAGCACCTCGGATACGCGGTCGACGACGGCGTATCCGCCCGCTGACGCCCAGCCTCGCTGCCGAGCCCACGGAACACCTGCACGAACCGGATCCTCGAGGTGGCTGGCGTGTGTGGTCGAACCGATTCCGGCGCCGAAGCCGCCTGTGCCGCCACGCGACCGCTGGCTCGTCGGTGCACCGTTGCGGATGCGATGCGGCTCAGTACGGCTTCGGGCGCGCCCTTGACGATGACGCGCAGGCCCTGGACGCCATCGGCCCGGACGACGGACACCAGGCGCAGCCGCGGGTCGAAGCGGAACCGGGCTCGGCGCCCGGCGCCCCGGGTTTCGAGGTCGAGCGGCGCCGCGTGGGCCGCGGCCCCCTCCATGAGGGCGATCTCCGTGGGGTCCCCGTGCAGTCGGCCGTTCTCCTCCCGGGCGACCGTCGTGCACAGGGCGCTCGTCCTCATCAGCTCGCCGGTCCACGGGCCGCTGTCCGTCCCGTGCGACGGTGTCCAGGTGGCTTTGGTGGATCCGAGGGTCTCGACGGCACTCAGCCGCTTGACGACCGCTCCCCGCCGGGCGAGGACGCGTACGCCGACGGCGACGGCGAGGGCGAGGGCGAGCGTGATGGTGGGCAGCAGGCCCTCGGGCACGTTGGCGACGAGGAGGCCGATGGCGAACATGAGGGACTCGGTCAGGGGAAGGCCCACTGCGACGCCGATCACGAGGAACACCGCGCTCATCGCGACGGCCACGGCGGCGATGAGCCAGGCGATCTGCTTGACCTGCTGTTCCAGCGGGCTGGGATCGCGGTGGGTGCGCTGGCTCAGGGCGGCGATGCGGCCGATCTCGGTGTGTGCGGCGCACTTCGTTCGGGCCGTACACGGTCAGGCGGTGCGGCCTCACGAGCGGAGAGGCCCCGTTCTCCCGTGCCGAGTTCGCGGCGCAGGAGCGGCAGGGGTTCCAGAGGATCAAGGGCGTCTCCGGGCACCAGGCCGGGCTCGGCGACTTTCGCACGCGCAGGGGCGTCAGTCATCGCCGGACTCCCGGCCCGGGCGCAGTCGGCCGGACCAGCCCGGTTCGACGCGTTCCCAATCGCGCTCCCACCGGGCGAGATTGCGCGCGTCGACGCGGCGGAGCCGCAGGAAGACGACGCCTGCGGCCAAGAGCGTGATCACGCCCGCACTGCCGGCTCCGGCCGCGACGGCATCCGAGACGAGTTCGCTCTCGGAGCGGGGAGCCGAAGCTGCCTGGCCGGCGTCGTCCACCCAGAGCGTGACGGTGTGGCCCACGGGTGTCCCTGGCGGGACGGCGAGAGTGGCACTGTGGCGGGAAGCGGGAGGAAACTGCCACTGCGCGCGGGCCGTTGCGGGTGCGCCGTCGCCCCGGGTCGGGGTGTGCCGCACGGCTTCGCCGACGGTGGTGGCCTCCACCAGGTGTCGGTGCCGTGCCTGCTCCGCGCCCGCGCGGAGGCCGGTGTCCACGACGGTCAGCCCCACCATGACCCCACAGGCCACGGCGAATACGCAGGACAGCGCGAAGGCGAAGAGCCAGCGGCTGCGCGTACGGTCCGTCGCCCGCCGCAGCGGGTTGGTTTCCCCGTGGCGCCCGTGCTGCCGGCCTGCGGATCCGCCCGGTGAACGCCTCTGCCGTGGTCCGGGCGAGCTTCGGTGGAACATGCCGCACCTCCGCGCTGCAACCGTGCCGGTCCGCTCAGTGAGGAGCGGTGAGGTCGGCGCTGATGTGGTGGGCCCAGTTCTGGATCCGTTCGTGGTTGCGGAAGTCTCCGCCCTTGCCCGCCCGGACCATGACCCGGGCGACGAGTCCCGGCGTGCCGGAGGTGATGCTGCCGCCGAAGGTCCGGTGCTCACGCGCACCGAGACGCTCCAGCTGCCGGGCCACTGCGGCCACCGGCGGGATCTCGTGCTGTTCGGCGCTGCTGTCGACCGGGCCACTGCTGAACAGCCACACCGGACGGTGCCTGAGGTAGTGCTCGTTGCGTTCCGCACAGCGCTTGGCCTTGCCGCTCCAGTGCCCCGCGTAGAGAGCGCCGCCGAGCACCACGGCGTCGTAGCCGCGCACGTCGTCCACGTCGTCGGCAGGCAGGACCACGGCGTCGAGGCCGTCCTCACGGAGAGACCGGCCGATCTCCGCGGCGATACCCTCGGTCGCGCCATGCTTGCTGCCGTAGGCCACGAGTACCTTCTTCTGCGTCATGACGACTCTCCGTTGCCCTTGGTCGCTGTCCGCTTCACCGGAATACTGCGCATCGTCTCCTCGGGCTCCTTCCGCATCGGCACCCGCACCGTGAGGATGCCGTCCTCGTACGCTGCCTCGACTCCGTCGGGCGGAATCCGGGCGGGCAGGCGGACGCTGCGCCGGAAGAAGCCGTAGCGGAACTCCGAGTGATCCTTCTCCTCCTTGCTCTCAGTGTGCTCCGCGCTGACGGTGAGGGTGTCACCCTCGACGGTGATCCGGATGTCCTTCTCGGGGTCCATTCCGGGGAGCTCGGCGCGCAGCACCGGACAGGGTACGCACCCGGCCGCCGCCCCCGCGGCACTGGCCGTGGTGGCCTTCGCGGCAGAACCGGCGGCGGCCTTCATGACGTCGCCCTCCTCTTCCCGTCCCGTCCAGGACCGGTCACCTCCAGCCTGACCGCGTCGAGGCCGAAGCGAATGGGCCGGACGGTCCCCCATCCGGGCCTGTCGAGACCGTGCCGACCGCCCTGCCGGATGGGATGGTGGAGACCGACCCTGCCGAAAGGAGGAGGTACCGCCATGTCCGAGTCAGCCCCGGCCACCGCACCCTCTTCCTCCCGACCCGGAGTTCGGCGCACAGGCCGCCCGCGAGCTGTGCGCCGGCGACTGCGACATCGGCCGCTCCGTGTCGATCAGCGTCGCCGCAATGATCGCCCACCGGCTGTCCGCCGCCCGCAGCGGCCTCCTCGACCTGTTTGCCCACACGGCAGCGGCCCACCGCTTGCCTGCGCCCGCTGAGGACCCCGCCATGACCTCCACCCCGTACACCGTCAAGGACGTCATGACGACGAACGTCGTCGCCGTCACCCTCACCGCACAGTTCAAGGAGATCGCCACCGCCATGGAACGGTGGAAGGTCACCGCCGTTCCCGTGATCGAGGGCGAGGGCCATGTCATCGGCGTCGTCTCGGAAGCCGATCTCCTCCCGAAGGAGGAGTTCCACGCACACCACCCCGGCATGATCGAGCAGATGCGCCGCCTCGGCGACACCGCGAAGGCCGGCTCACTGCGGGCCGAACAGCTGATGACGACGCCCGCCGTCACCGTCCACCCCGACGCCACGCTGCCCCAGGCCGCCCGGATCATGGCCGACCGCCACATCAAGCGGCTCCCGGTCGTCGACGCCGACGGCACCCTGAAGGGCATCGTCAGCCGCGCCGACCTCCTCAAGGTCTTCCTGCGCCCCGACGACGAACTCGCCGAGGAGATTCGGCGCAACGTGGTGAACCACCTGTTTCCCGTCTCCCACGGTCGCGTCAAGGTCGCGGTCACGCAGGGTGTCGCGACCCTGACCGGGCACGTACGGGACGGTAATCTGATTCCCGTGGCAGCGCGCCTCGCCCGAGCCGTCGAGGGCGTCGTCGACGTGCGCTGTCAGCTCGACACCGCAACCTCCGAATGAGCCCTGCACCGCCGCACGGCTGCGCCGACACAGCACCGTGCACCCAAACGCTGGTGCCGGGAATCGGCCTCAGGAGGTGGCCATCCCAAAAGCGCAGCGGCGCGCAACACAGCGTCGTCGTCTTCCCCGCGCCGTTCGGCTTGGTCGGCCCGCTCAGCTCGATGGCGTGCACATCACCCGTGCCCCCGGTCCCCGGCCGCGGGGTCCCGGGCGTCCGCCGGGAACGCAGGGCTGTACTCACCCCGCGCGATGTCCCCTGCCGCGCCGACGCAACGTACCTCCTGAAGCCCTCACCGGTTCACCGACTCCACGAATTGCAAAAGTCTGCAATTTCATACATTCTTAGATGGCTGTGTCTGTACGTAGCCGCGGGCACAGCTTTGACCGTTTCCCCTGCGGCTGCGGTGATCGAGCGAAGGAGAGACCGTGCCGGTTCCGCTGTATCAGGCGAAGGCCGAGTTCTTCCGCATGCTCGGACACCCGCTGCGCATACGCGTACTGGAGCTGCTGCAAGACGGGCCGATGCCCGTACGGGAGCTGCTGGCGGCGATCGAGGTCGAGCCCTCGGCTCTTTCGCAGCAGCTCGCGGTCCTGCGGCGGTCGGGGATCGTCACCTCCACCCGGAACGGGTCGACCGTGGTCTACGAGCTGGCAGGCGGGGACGTGGCGCAGCTGATGGTCGCGGCCCGGCGGATCCTGACCGAGGTGCTGACCGGGCAGACGGAGCTCCTGGAGGAGCTGCGCGAGGGTGAGGTTCCCGCACTGTGAACCCCGTTCTGCTCCGTGCGGGGAGTCGCCTGCGGCCCCTGATGCCCGCGCGCGCGGACTTCGCGGTCATGGCCCGAAGTCCCCGCCGGGACCTGCTCGCGGGGCTGACCGTCGCGATCGTCGCCCTCCCGCTCGCTCTGGGATTCGGGGTCTCCTCCGGGCTCGGCGCCGAGGCGGGGCTGGCGACGGCGGTGGTCGCGGGCGCGTTCGCGGCTTTGTTCGGAGGCTCCAACCTCCAGGTGTCCGGGCCCACGGGAGCCATGACCGTGGTCTTGGTGCCGATCGTCGCCCGGTACGGGCCCGGCGGCGTACTGACCGTCGGTTTGATGGCTGGAGTCCTGCTGATCGCCCTGGCGCTGCTGCGGGCCGGACGGTACATGCGATACGTGCCGGCGCCGGTGGTGGAGGGGTTCACGCTCGGTATCGCGTGCGTGATCGGCCTCCAGCAGGTACCCAACGCCCTCGGGGTCGCCAAGCCCGACGGGGAGAAGGTCCTGCTCGTGGCCTGGCGGGCCGTGGAGGCGTTCTTCACGGCACCGAACTGGACCGCGATCGGCCTCTCCCTCGGTGTGGCCGCGGTGATGCTGGCCGGGGCGCGGTGGCGGCCGGCGATCCCGTTCTCGATCGTCGCGGTCATCGCCGCGACCGTCATCGCGCAGCTCTTCCGCCTGGACGCGGCGCCCCCGATCGGGGATCTGCCGTCCGGGCTGCCCGCGCCCTCCCTGGCCTTCCTTCATACGTCGGCGCTCGGCTCGCTCATCGCTCCCGCGGTTGCGGTGGCCGCGCTGGCCGCGCTGGAATCCCTGCTGTCCGCGACGGTCGCGGACGGCATGACGGTGGGGCAGCAGCACGACCCCGACAAGGAGCTGTTCGGGCAGGGCATCGCCAACCTCGCCGCCCCGCTGTTCGGCGGCGTCCCCGCGACCGCGGCGATCGCCCGTACCGCGGTCAACGTCCGTACCGGCGCCTCCTCACGCCTTGCCGCCCTCACCCACGCCGCCGTCCTCGCGGTCATCGTCTTCGCCGCAGCCCCCCTCGTCTCGAAGATCCCCCTCGCCGCGCTGGCCGGCGTGCTGCTGGCGACCGCCATACGGATGGTCGAGGTCAGCGCACTGCGCGCGATGGCCAAGGCCACCCGCTCGGACGCCGTCGTTCTCGTCCTGACCGCCGCCGCGACCCTTGTCTTCGATCTCGTCTACGCGGTGATCATGGGACTCGTCGTCGCAGGGGCCCTCGCTCTGCGCGCTGTGGCGGCCCAGGCCAGCCTGGACCAGGTCGACTTCCGTGCCGATCTGCCCGGGGAGCACAGCGATGAGGAGCACGCACTGCTGGCCGAGCACATCGTCGCGTACCGGATCGACGGGCCGCTGTTCTTCGTCGGCGCCCATCGCTTCCTCCTCGAACTCTCCGAGGTCTCCGACGTACGGGTCGTCATCCTGCGCATGTCGCGGGTGACGACGATGGACGCCACGGGCGCCCTCGTCCTCAAGGACGCGGTCGAGAAGCTGAACCGGCGCGGCATCGCCGTGCTGACCTCCGGCATCCGCCCGGGCCAGCGCCAGGCCCTGGATTCCGTCGGCGCCCTCGACCTGCTCCAGCACGAGGGCCGCGAGTACGCCACCACCCCCGAGGCGATCTCGGGGGCCCGCGAGTACCTGGAGCGAGCCGGGCTGCTGCCCACGTCACACACGCACCGCATCCGGAAGGGACCGCGATGACCACCCCAGCCCCTGCCGGCCTCCACATGACCGAGGTCTCCGGCACCGAAGCCCTCTGGCTCCTCGAAGGCGCCACGCTGGGACGGCTGGTCTACCTCCAGCGCGAGCCCGTCATCCGCCCCGCCACGCACGTGATGGAGTACGGACGCCTCGTCGTCCGCGCCCCCGTCCAGGCGGCAGCCCTCCGCGGCCGGGCCCAGCTCACCTACCAGGTGGATGAAATCCACTCCCCCGCCGGAACCGGCTGGACCGTCAGCGCCCACGGCCCGGCCGACGTCATCACCGACCCCGACGAGGCCGCCCACTACCGGCGCACCCTGTCCGGCTGGACCCACGGCCCGCACGACACCCTGGTGCGCCTGCATCCGCAGTCGGTGTCCGGGTTCCGTCTCGCCCGCCCCGTCCGCCGGGCGGCCCGATGACGAGCGCACAGCCGGAGACCCTGCCGTACCGGCATGTCCTGACCGTGCCCGCGATGGGCTCGGCCGTACGGATCGCGCGTGAGACCACCGAGCTGGTCCTGGTCGAATGCGGTGTCGGCCTGAGTCACCCGAGCATCGGGCCGGCTCTGCTGATCCTGGCCGAGCTGGTCACCAACGCGGTCCGGCACGCAGCCGCGGTGGCCCCGACGATCACCGTCACCTACGCACACGGGCCGGGCGTGTTCGTGTTCGCCGTCCACGACCGCCACCCCTACCAGCCGCCGCTGTTCGGCGCTCTGGCAACAGCTCCCGGCAGCGGACTGGCCACCGTGGTCGAGATGACCATGGAGCTCGGGGGCACCTCCGTGATGCGCGGCGACGCGGACGGACGCGGCAAAAGCATCTGGATCACCCTGCCCCTGTGAAGCCGAGGAACCTGACGATGACGATCGAGTGGCGCTACACCACCCACGACAACCTGGGCGTGCTGTCCCTGGCCGGATACCTCGGCGCGGACGCGACCGCCCGCTTCACCGGCGCCATCGGCTGGGCCGAGGCACGCGGCACCGGCCCGGTGATCCTGGACCTGAGCGAACTGCTGGGCTGGTCGGCCGGCGGACAGCTCGCCGTCGCCCAGGCCGCCCGACGCCTCGCCGCCGGCGGACGCACCCTCGAACTGGCCGCGATCCCCGCGGACGGCTCCCTCGTCCCCGACGCCGGCGGCCCGGCCATCCCCGTCCACCTCGACCTGCCCGGCGCCCTCGCCTGTCACCTCCGGGGCGAAGAACTGCGCGCCCCCGGCCCGGGTGAGGGAGCGCGCAAGGAGTGGCACACCGACGATTGGCCCGACACCCCCACCCCCGCCACCCCGACCCTGATCTGACCCGGCTCCCCGGCTACGACCTGAACGGCAAGGAAGACGGCACCATGAGCGACATCATCGTCAAGGACTCCGACGGCACCCCGCTCCGAGACGGCGACTCGGTCACCCTGATCGAGGACCTCAAGGTCAAGCGCCTCGCCCTGAAGACCGAGTTCCTCAAGAAAGCCTGAGCGCTACCGGAGCAGCACGGCCGCAGTGACCCGAAAATGAGCCCCACCATCCCGGCGCAGGCGATACGGGGGGGTCCGGGTATTGCAGAAATCTGCAATTGTGGAGGTCACACACTGTGTGTGGGGACGGAAGGGCTGTCCCTACGATGATGAGCGTTGGGTGGATCAGGTGCGCAGTACACGCGCGACGGGCAGAGCGGGCGACGCGGGCGGTACGCAGGCACCGCTGTACCAGCTGAAGGCGGAGTTCTTCAAGACCCTCGGCCACCCGGTCCGGATCCGTGTCCTGGAGCTGCTGAGCGAGCGCGAGCGCGCCGTCGCCGAGATGCTGGCCGAGATCGACATCGAAGCGGCCAGTCTGTCCCAGCAGCTCGCCGTCCTGCGCAAGGCCAACCTCGTCCTCACCCGCCGTGAGGGCTCCAACGTGTACTACCGGCTCACCAGCCCCGAAGTCGCCGAACTGCTGCGCGTCGCGCGCAGCATCCTCTCCGGCGTCCTGCAAGGCCAGGCCGAACTCCTGGCCGATCTGCGCGCCACCGGCCCGAAGTAGCAGGCCGGGGCGCCTTCCTGATCGGCGGCCGCCTCCCGTGGCGCGGGGTTCACTTGCGCTTCTGACAACGGGAGACGGCCGCTCCTCTTCGACGAGCGGCCGGTGTCCCGCTCCGGGGCACGGGTGCCGGCCCCCGATGCGCGGGGCCCGCACCTCGGCGCGGCCGGCCGTCATGGGGAAGAGGTCACTTCTGGCCGTGCCGGCCCAGGTAGAACAGCAGCCACACGAATCCGGCGAAGAGGTGGGTGCCGAAGATGTAGAAGAAGGCACGCAGCGCGACGCCCCTCTCCATCCACCTCGCGTGCCTCGCCGCCGCAGCGGTGTCCTCCGGATTCTCCGTATTCGCCGTATTCTCCGTCACGACCGCTCGTCTCCCTTCCCGGCCGCCGCCGGCTATGCGTCCGCCGTCGGGACAGGGGTGCGGGCGGACACGGACCTTCACCCCATGGCGGCCCGCCCACGCCACGATGTCGCCGACTTCATCCGGGCCCGCCACGTGCGTGACCGGCTCGCGGCTGGCGTCCAGGTAAGTGATCTCGTACATCCGGGATTCCTCTTGGCCGCTGCTGGTCACGGGGTGCCTGCCGGCAGGATGAAGCGGACCACGACGGTCTTGCCCCGCCCGCCGGCAGCGGCCTCGACCCGCACATCTCCGCCGTAGACCCGTGCCAGCTCGGCCACCGTCCGCAGGCCCCCACCCGCGGAGCGGTGAGGGAGCGTCATCGGGCGGGAGTCCAGGTCGCCGACGCCGACCACCAGCAGGTGATCGGTCATCGTCAGCGTGACCTCCGCGTCCGGGGACTGCCGGGCGTGACGCACGGCATTGGCGACCAGCTCGCTGACCACCAGCAGTACGGCTCCGAACAGCGAGGAGCCGGCCGCGAGGCCGAACAGCACCAGCGACCGCTCCGCACGCTCGCGCGCGGCCCGCACCGAGCCGGGTACCAGCGGCACCGTCCAGGCGTGCCGGCGCCCCTGCGGCCCCGGCCATCCCTGGGGCCGGCCGCCGGGATGCCGGGTCACGGCCGCGCCCCCGGCCGGCCGGGGGCCGCCGTACGGGTCACGGCCACTGCGCCTCGACGCCGATGTCCACGCCGCGATCCTGAGCCGAGCGCGCCTTCCGACTCCTCGGCGGCCCGCGCCTCCCCGAAGGCGTCGACAGCCTCATGCGCAGCCGCCGGGCGAGCTCGCGCCACCCGGACCCGTTCCAACGCCGCCTCCGCGAACCCGGCCACACCACAACCCCCGCCCATATCCCGAACTAGTAAATTGCATAACTCTGCAAGTCTAGCCGGGTTCGCCGCCCACGGGACACGGCGGAGGTCCGACTACGGCGGCTACCTCGTCCCCGGCTCGCGTCGCGATGACCTGCACCTGACGGTGAGCCAGTGGCGCACCGGTACCGGCCGGCCCTGCCGAGTGAAGCAGTTCCGGTGCGGGGGCTGGGCCTGCGGCCGAGGGGCGGGCGGCTCATCACGGGCGCCGCCCCGTCACCGTTGTGGATCGCGCTGCCCACCACGCAGGCCGCATACGACTCGGTCCGCGGTTGAGGTCAGGACGTGCCGGCCTGACAGGTCGGCTGGTGGATGATCAGCAGGCCGCCTGCCAGGCGAGTACCAGTTCGGCGCTCGGCTCGCGGCTGGCCGGCCGACGGGCGGAGCGGTCCGAGACCGGTGAGGCGATCGCACGATGGGCCTCGGGGCCCCTGGTCGAGCAGCATCGCGGACCGCGTCGTAATCCACTGGCCGATCGCACCATCCCGGAGGGAAGCTGTGCTCCATGACGACAACCTTGATCACCGGGGCCAACAAGGGCCTTGGCCACGAGACCGCCCGCCGCCTGATCGCTGCGGGCCACACCGTCTATCTGGGAGCGCGCAACATCGAGCGGGGCGCGACAGCCGCGGCCGAGGTCGGCGCCCGGTACGTGCAACTCGATGTCACGGACGATGCGTCAGTCGCCGCCGCAGTGGCCACCATTGAGGCCGACGGCGGCCTGGACGTCCTGGTCAACAACGCCGGAATCGAGGTGCGGTCACCGGAGGGCGACATCATCGGCGCTGCGGAGCTGACCGCCGACGTGTTGCGGGAGGTGTTCGAGACCAACGTCTTCGGCCTGGTCCGGGTAACCCACGCCTTCCTGCCGCTGCTGGAACGCTCCGCCGCCCCGGTCGTGGTCAATGTCAGCAGCGGCCTGGCCTCGCTGGCCCGAGCCGGCAAGGGGTACCCGGGGGCCGCCTACCCGGCCTCCAAGACCGCGGTCAACATGCTCACCGTGCAGTTCGCCATGGCATTCCCGCTGATGCGGATCAACGCCGTGGAGCCCGGCTACACCGCGACGGACCTGAACCGGCACGAGGGCACGCAGACCGTCGAGCAGGGCGCCGAGATCATCGTTCGGATGGCTCAGCTGGGGCCGGACGGCCCGACCGGCGGCTACTTCGACGCGTCGGGCGCTCTGCCCTGGTAGCCGACGGCCGCACAAGTTCTTCGAGCGAATTCAGTCCGGCTCCATGTACGGGCGGCGGAAGACCGGGGCCTGGCCGCTTCCCCACGGGCGTACGGCCGCCAGCGCCTGCGCGACCGCGGACTCGAGGGAGCCGCTGGTGTCGATCGTGACAGCCTCTGTCCACGGTGCCTCTTCGGCCGCCATGGCTCTGGCGATGGCCGTGTCGGCGTCGGATGCACCAGGGGCGCGGGTGCTCAGGCGGGCTGCCGACACGTCGCCGGGGACCTCGCAGTGCAGTGCCACCAGGTCGGCGCCGGCGCGTTCGGCCGCGCGGACAGCGGCTTCACGCTGTCCCGCATCGGACCAGGTGGCGTCCAGTACGACCGACTCGCCGGAGGACAGCAGGACGGACGCGCGGTCGAGGAGGGCGGCGTAGGTGCGGTTCGTCCATTCGGGCGTGTACAGGCCCTCGCCGTAGCCGGCAGCCGCGGACTGCTCCGCGGGGATGCCCGCCAGTTCCTTGCGGAGGCGGTCGCTGCTGAGCAGCGTGACGCCGAGGCGGTCGGCCAGTGCCCCGGAGAGTGTGGACTTCCCGCTGCCCGGGAGTCCGCCGACGAGCGTCAGGCAGACGGCTGAGGTGCGCAGGTGCCGCAGCGCCATCGAGACCAGCCTCCTCGATGCCGCCTCCGCGCCCGCAGTCCCCTGCCCCGCCTGGATCAGGGAGACCTTGGCGCGCACGAACGCGCGGTAGGCGACGTAGTGGTGCCACAGGGAAGGGGGCGCGGGGTCTGCGGAGTACTCGCCGTAGCGGGCGAGGAAGTACGCCGCGGCCTCGGGAGCTCCGAGCTGTTCCAGGTCCATGGCGAGGAAGGCGGCGTCGTCGAGTCCGTCGACGTAGCGCAGGTGGTCGTCGAACTCGAGACAGTCGAGGATGCGGGGGCCGTCATCGAGACAGAAGATGTCCTCGCCGAGCAGGTCGCCGTGACCGTCGACGACACGCCCCTGCTCGATGCGTGTGTCGAACAGCTGCTTGCGGCCGGCGAGGTAGCGGCGCACCAGCCGCTCGGCCTCGGCCACGCCGTCAGGCAGGCGGTCGTCGCCGACCAGGGAGCGGACCTGCGCGAAGCTGGCTTCCCAGCGCGACGACAACGCGTCACGGGTGCCTTGTTCGTCCACCTCCGGGCTCCGGAACGCGCCTGCGTGGTGTGCGGCGAGCCGGCGGGCGACGGCCCGTAGGACGTCGTCGACCGCGGCACCTTCCCGTACCAGCAGGGAGAGGCGGCGGTCCGCCGGCATGCGGCGCATCACGACGAGCGGCTCGGGCGCCTCTGCGTCAGGGCTGCGGATCTCTCCCACCCCCAGGTAGACATCGGGAGCGAAGCGCCGGTTGAGGGCGACCTCCTGTTCGCAGGCGGCCCGGCGAGCGGCCACGGTACTGAAGTCCAGGAACCCCAGGTCGAGCGGCTTCTTGACCTTGTAGGCGCGGTCACCCACGAAGAACACGACCGCCGTGTGGGTCTCGCGCACCTCCGCGTGCCGGGGCGGCGCGGAGGTGCGGCCGGTGCCGGTCCGAAGCGCCGACGCGTCGGGGTGGTGCACCGGCCCGCTCGGCTCCCTGGGATCGACACGCTCAGTCATGGGGAACGACGGCGACGGGGCAGCGCGCGTGATGGATCGCGGCCTGGACCACGGAACCCAGGCGGGGCGCCAGCGCCGGACGGTGCCTGCGCCGGCCGACGACCAGCAGCCCGGAGCCCTCGGCGGTCCGTACGACGGCCTTGGCGGGGCTTTCAAGAACGATGCTGTCGGCCACCTCGACGTGGGGGTACTTCTCGCGCCACGGGCTGAGGGCTTGATCCAGCCGCTTCCGGGCACCCTGGGTGATCTCTTCGGTCACGTCGTGGTCAACGCCCCACGGAGCGTAGGCGTGCACGGGCAGACTCTCACCGTGAACGGCCCGCAGGGGGACGCCGCGTGCCTCTGCCGTTTCGAAGGCGAACGCGAGCAGGTCATCGCTGGGGCCGCCCAGTTTCAGCGCTACCACTACGCCGCTTGACGCACCTGCTGCCGGTCCTGGCCCCTCACTGCGTGTTTCGGCACGGACCAGAACCACCGGCCGCGAGGCCCTGGCCACGACGGGTGTGCTGATGTCTCCCAGGAAGTAGCTTTCCACCAGTTCCAGCCCCCGCGAGCCGAGCACGGTCATCTCGGACTCCGATGCCGCCTGGAGGAGGGCGTTCTGAGCGTCGTCGGCGACCAGGTTTCCGACGATCAGCAGCCCGGGATGGCGCTTTTGAAGCTCCGCCTTCGCATGGTGCACCAGCCGCCTCGCCCAGTAGTTCTGGTCGACCTCCGAAGGGAGGTGGGTCGGTTCCGGCACCAGCAGGGGCCACGCGTGCAGCAGACGCAGCGTGCGCTTTCGCCGCTCGGCCTCGTCGGCGGCCCAGTGGGCCGCGGCAAGACTCTCCGGTGAGCCGTCGAGGCCCACGGTCACGACTGGGTCCATGGCGACCGCCTCCGTCTCGTGATGAGCTGCCATCACAGTGAACGAATCGTCCGCTCACACGACGCAGGCGCACCGAGGACCACTCCGCCGGCCCCGCTGGCGGTGACGGCCGGATGCGCCTCGGCCTCCGGCCCCCTGATCGGTAGGAACCCGTCCGGCCGCCTGGTTCATCCGCGCGGCGACCGGGCACCGCAGTCCCGCAGCGGCCATGCTGGAGGCCGCCGGCGGCAGCGCGTCGGCCGGAGAGCACGGGAAGGAGCATGCGGGCATGCCGTCCAGCACCCGCTCGGGCCTGCAGTTCCGGATCGACGGGGGCGGCGCGTTCACCGACGCGGTGGCCCGCTTGCCGGACGGCCGCCTGCGCAGCCTCAGGCTCCTGTCCGACACCCCCGGCCGGTACCGGGACGCGGCCATCGAAGGCATCGGGAGTGGTGGGTGCCGAGAGCGCCGTCTTGCCCACGCCCTGCGGACGCACGCGAAAGGGGGACCGATGAAGGCTTTCACCCCTACGGCGGTCATCGGGATCGGGAACGAGTTCAGGCGGGACGACGGGGTCGGGCCGGCTGTGGTCGAACTGCTGAGGGACCGGGCCGAACGGCGGCCACTGCCCCCGGGCACCGTTCTCACGCTGTGCGACGGCGACCCCGGGCGATTGATCGGCCTCTGGGAGAACACCGGTCTGGCGATCATCGTCGACGCGTGTTTCCTCCCGTCCGCGCAGCCGGGGCGGACATACCGGTGGGACGCCGCCGCGGGCGGCGCCCTGCGTCCGGCCGCCCCGGGCAGGCACAGCACGCACGGGCTGGGCCTCGCCGAGGCCGTCCGCCTCGGCGACACGCTCGGGCGGAGTCCGGGCCGTCTGATCGTGTACGCGGTCGAGGGAACGGACCGCACGCTGGGCGTGGGCCTCACCTCGGCGGTGGCGCGCGCGGTACCGCCTCTGGTCCGGCGGATCGCGGCGGATATCGAACAGCACGACGACGCTTCGGAGGACGACCGCGCCCAGGGCGACCCGCCGGGCGGGACTCGCCGGACCGGGTTCGGGACCCGGGGGTGAAATGCCTGACACCCTGTCAGTGAGCCGTTGCGAGCCGTACGGCCTCGGCGCGGTGGACCGTGCCGGAGAGGCCCGGACCTCGCCGGGCCGGACTGCGCGGAGAAGAGGGGCAGACCATGAGTGACCCCGCAGGCACGCAAGGATGCCCCGGCGGGCGGCCCGAAGCAGTGCTGGACCCCGGCGGTCTCGAAGCACTCGTACAGGTCCTGAAGCGCCGCGGCCGTACGGTGATCGGCCCGACCGTGCGTGACGGAGCAATCGTTCTCGACGAACTGGATTCCGCCGCGATACTGCCGTACGGGTGGGGGGTGGAGCTGGAGGCGGGCCGGTACCGGGTCCGCCGGCGGGAGGACGGATCCGCCTTCGCGCACAGCGCGGGGCCTCAGTCGTGGAAGTCGTTCCTGCACCCCGAGCGCGTCCGCCAGTGGTCTGCGGACCGCGGACCCGGCGGTGGGCTGACCGTGCACGCGGAAGAGCCGGAGAACGTCTCGTACGCGTTCCTCGGCGTGCGGCCCTGCGATCTGCGTGCCATCCGGATCCTGGACCGTGTGATGTCCGGCGGCCGGTACCGGGATCCGACCTACCTGTCCCGGCGGACGGGCGCCTTCCTGATCGCGGTCGAGTGCACCGAGCCGGGTGCCACCTGCTTCTGCGTCTCGATGGGTTCGGGACCGGCCGTGGACGACGGGTACGACCTCGCACTCACCGAGGTCCTTGACGACGGCGGCCACCGCTTCCTGTGCCGCAGCGGGAGCGATGAGGGAGCCGCGGTCCTCGCGGAACTCCCCCGCCGCGTCGCCGACGAGCCCACCCGTGCCACCGCGGCCCACCGCGTGCGCGAGGCCGCCGAGCGCATGGGCCGGTCCATGCCTCCGGTGGACCTGCGCACGCTGATGCGGGACAGCCTGGAGGCCGACCGCTGGGACGACGTCACGGCCCGGTGCCTGAGCTGCGGCAACTGCACCATGGTCTGCCCCACCTGCTTCTGCACCACCACGGAGGACGTGACGGACCTGACCGGCGACCACGCCGAGCGGTGGCGCCGCTGGGACTCCTGCTACGACCTGGACTTCTCGCTCCTGCACGGCGGCGCGGTCCGGGCCACCCCCCGCAGCCGCTACCGCCAGTGGCTCACCCACAAGCTGGGCACCTGGCACGACCAGTTCGACAGCTCCGGCTGCGTCGGCTGCGGCCGCTGCATCGTCTGGTGTCCCACTGGCATCGACCTCACCGAGGAGGCACAGGCCCTGCACCAAGAGGCCACGCAGAGGGAGAACACGCCGTGAGCCCGGGGCCGGGCGAACCTCCCTGCGAGGGAGTGCTCGCCGCTCTGCCCGCGGAGCACTGCGGGCCACTGATGGCCCTCGCCCGTGGCGTCGCCCTTCCAGGCGCCACGCGGGTCTTCGAGGAAGGCGGGGCGGCCGACCGCTTCTGGATCATCCGCTCGGGCACGGTTGCGCTCGATGTCCAGGTGCCCGGCCGGGGACGCGCGGTCGTCGAGACCATCGGGGCCGGTGGCCTGCTCGGCTGGTCTTGGCTCTGCCCGCCCCGGCAGTGGCACCTCGGCGCCGAAACGCGGGAGCCCACCGCCACCTGGGAGTTCGACGCCGCCGCGGTCCGCGACCTGTGCGCCGAGCGGCCCGCGCTCGGCCTGGCACTGGTCACCCTCGTCGCGCAGACCATCGGAGACCGGCTCAGGAACACACGCACTCGGCTGCTGGACCTGTACGAAACTCATGGGAGCGGGCCGACGCGATGAGTCAGACCCCCCTTCCTCACCTGGTGGTGGACCGCCAGGAGGAGACGCACGACACGGTCACGCTCACGCTGGAGCCGCTCGGCAGGCCTCTGGCCCCCTTCGCACCGGGCCGGTTCGCGATGCTGTACGCGTTCGGGGTCGGCGAGATCCCCGTGTCCGTGTCCCGGATCTCCGACGGGCAGGGGCTGGCGCACACGGTACGAGCCGTCGGCGCCGTCTCGCGTGCGCTGTACGGGCTGGGGACCGGTGCGTCGGTCGGGGTACGCGGCCCATTCGGTACCCGATGGGACACGGCGGCCGCCCGCGGCCGCGATCTGCTCGTCATCGCCGGCGGCATCGGCCTCGCGCCGTTGCGTCCGCTGATCCACGCGGTGCTGGCCGAGCCTCACGCATACGGGCAGCTCAACGTCCTCGTCGGCGCGAGGACCCCCGCCGATCTGTTGTACCCGGACGAGTTCCACGCCTGGCGCCGGCCGTTCGCAGCCGTCACCGTCGACCGGCCCTCCGCAGACTGGACCGGCAGGGTCGGGGTCGTCACCACCCTGCTCGGCGACGCCCGGTTCACGCCGGCGGACACGACCGCTTTCGTCTGCGGCCCGGAGGTCATGATCCGCGCCACCGCGCGCGCTCTGGTCCACCAGGGCGTCCCCCCGGACCACATCCAGGTCTCCCTCGAACGCAACATGCGCTGTGCCACCGGCCACTGCGGACACTGCCAGCTCGGCCCCCTGCTGCTCTGCCGCGACGGCCCGGTCATCGGCTACGACCAGGCCGAGCCCCTGCTCACCGTCCGGGAGCTATGAGATGAACACCCCCGCAGCACCACAGCAGCGCCTCCGCCCCCGGCTCGGCGTGTTCAAGTTCGCCTCGTGCGACGGCTGCCAGCTCACACTCCTCGACTGCGAGGACGAACTGCTCGGTATCGCCGACCAGCTGGAAATCGCCCATTTCACGGAGGCGTCCGGCCATGTCGCCCAAGGCCCCTACGACCTCGCGCTCGTCGAAGGATCGGTCAGCACCCCCGAGCACGTCGACCGCATCCGGCGCATCCGTGACGACTCCCGCCACCTCGTCACCATCGGCGCCTGCGCCACCGCCGGAGGCGTGCAGGCCCTGCGCAACTACGCCCGCGTCGAGGAGTACCTGGCGACCGTCTACGCCCGCCCCGACTACATCGCGACCCTCGCCACCTCCACGCCCATCTCCGCCCACGTGCCCGTCGACTTCGAGCTGCGCGGCTGCCCCATCGACCGCGGCCAGCTCCTGGAAGTCATCACCGCGTTCCTCGCCGGACGCAAGCCCGGCATCCCCAACCACAGCGTCTGCTTCGCCTGCAAGCAACGCGGCAACGTCTGCGTCACCGTCGCCCACGGCACGCCCTGCCTCGGTCCCGTCACCCACGCCGGCTGCGGGGCGCTCTGCCCGACGTACGGACGCGGCTGCTACGGATGTTTCGGGCCGGCCGGGACCACGAACCTCCCTGCGCTCGTTCCGCTCCTGCACCGCGACGGGATGAACGAGGAGGACACCGGCAGATTCCTGCACACCTTCAACACGGCCGCCTTCACCGCCGTGGAGGAACGGGGTCCCGGCGTGACGGAGGGGCGAGGAGCCGGATGAGCGAGCCCACGCCCCGGTCCCAGGTCCTGCGCATCCCCGCCCTCACCCGTGTCGAAGGCGAGACCGCACTCCACCTGCGGGTCCACGACGCCACCGTCACCGAGGCGCGCCTCGACATCTACGAGCCGCCCCGGTTCTTCGAAGCGTTCCTCCGGGGCAGAGCTCACACCGAGCCCCCCGACCTCACCTCACGCATCTGCGGAATCTGCCCCGTCGCCTACCAGATGAGCGCCTGCCGGGCGATCGAGAACGCGTGCGGTGTCACCGTCGACGGACAACTGGCTGCCCTGCGCCGCCTGCTGTACTGCGGCGAATGGATCGAGAGCCAGACGCTGCACATCCACCTGCTGCACGCTCCGGACTTCCTCGGCCACGACGACGTGATCGGGCTGTCCCGCTCCCATCGAGAGCACGTCGAGCGCGGACTGCGCCTGAAGCAGGCCGGCAACGCCGTGGTCGAGCTGCTCGGCGGCCGCTCTATCCACCCCGTCAACGTCCGCCTGGGCGGCTTCCACCGCACCCCGACCCTGGCCGCACTCCGCCCCCTGGCGGAGCGGCTGCGCACCGCACTCGACGACGCGTGGGACACGGTGCGCTGGGTCGCCGGCTTCGACTTCCCCGACGCCGAGTGCGACGCCGACCTGTTCGCCCTCGCCGAGCCTGCCGCATACGCCATCGAATCCGGCGTCCCCACCGTGCTCCCGTACGACGGGACTCTCCCGTCGTACGACTTCCCTCTCCGGGACTTCTGCGACCACGTCACCGAGGAGCAGGTCCCGTACTCCACTGCCCTGCATTCCCGGCTGGACGGCCGCAGGCATCTCACCGGATCCCTCGCCCGCTGGGCCATCAGCGGCCACCTGCTCTCCCCGACGGCCCTGGAAGCGGCCCGGCAGGCCGGACTGGGCGACCCCCCGCCGCGCCCGGGTTCGCCGGGCGCCGGGCGCGGCACCGTCTGCAGAAACCCCTACCGCAGCATCCTCGTCCGGGCGGTGGAAGTCCTGTACGCCGTGGAGGAGGCGCTCCGCATCATCGACGCGTACGAGCCCCCGGTCCGCCCGTACGTGGAGGTACCGCCCCGGGCCGGCGCCGGACACGGCGCCACGGAAGCGCCCCGCGGCCTGCTCTACCACCGCTACGCGCTCGATGAGGGCGGCCGCATCACCGAAGCCTGCCTCGTTCCGCCCACCTCCCAGAACCAGGGCGCCATCGAGGAGGACCTGCGTCGGATCGTCCAGGCCGGGCTCGACCGCGGGGAGGTGTCCGAGGCCGAACTCACACGGCTGTGCGAGCGTGCCGTCCGCAACCACGATCCGTGCATCTCGTGCTCGGCCCACTTCCTGGAACTGGACATCGAACGGACGCCGGGAAGCACCTGAGACGTTCCGGAGGAGCCGCCCGGGCCGCCCTCCGCTAAGCGGTGAGTTCCTTGCTGATGTGGTGGGCCCAGGCGTGGATGCGCTCCGGGTTACGGAAGTCCCCGCCCTTGCCTTCGTGAAGAAGGGCCTTGGAGATCAGGCCGGGAGTGTTGGCGGTGATGCTGCCTCCGAAGGTGACGTGCTCGCGGGCGCCGAGGATCTGCATCTGGCGCGCGACGGCCGGTACCGGCGGGATGTCCTCCTCGTCGGCGCTGGTGTCGACGGGACCGCTGCTGAAGAACCAGACCGGGCGGTGGCGCAGGTCTTCGGCGTTGCGCTTCGCGCAGTGGCTCGCCTTGCTGTTCCAGTGCCCGGCGTACAGTGAGCCGCCGAGGACGACCGCATCGTAGCCGCGTACGTCGTCCACATCGCCGGCGGGGATCACGACGGCATCGAGGCCGTCCTCCCGGAGGGACTCGCCGATCTCTGCCGCGATGCCGGCGGTCGCGCCGTGTTCGCTGCCGTAGGCGACCAGGACTCGCTTCGTGCTCATGGTTCAGCTCCTCGGATCCAGGCCCGCAGGCTGACGGGGTGGTTCTACTGTCCGTCCCTGGCGGCTCCGTCACATGGGCCATCGGGGCCATGCCGAGGGCCATCCGGCCCCCTCCCTGCCGCTGCGCCGTTTACATGGTCGGCGGAGCCGGGTCCCCTCGTCACCTCAGGAACGCTGTGCGTCGCCGACACCCCCGCCTGCCCCCCGCCCAGATCGCCGACGCCCACACCGCCTCCACCACCGGCCACGTACGCGGCAAGGTCGTCATCACCAGCGAACAGCCCGACTCGAAGTAGTCAGCGACGGCGTTTTCGCCATCGCGATCACCCTTCTCATCTTGGAGATCTCCGTCCCCGATGGGCTAACGCGAGCAGTCCGCGAGCGACAGCAGCAGGTGCGCGGACTCGGGGCGCAGGTGGTCGGAGTGCGCCCCCGCCGGGTTCAGGCGTCTGCCTCGTACGTAGGAGGCCGAGGCGTCAACGCTGACGAAACGGTGGTTGAGGGCCTCGAACGGGTAGCGCTCGGCGGTGGGGAGCAGGCGGATCCGGGACGGTTCCATCGGGATCGGAGCCATCCCGCTGTGCCCGATCCCCCGCTCGCGTTCCACGCGCAGGTGCCAGAAGCCGGTCGCCCGGTCGTGGCGGGAGTACGTCGTCACGACGGGGCCCCGCAGCGGGGCCCCGTCGTGCGCGGCCGCGGAGTCCGGCAGCAGGGAAGGGAAGAGGGTGCCGAAGGCGTCCCGGGGCGCTGCCATCTGGAACAGCAGCATGCTGTCGGCGGTGAACGGGCGGGACGGCAGTGCCTCGGCCAGGTTCCAGCTCAACGTGTCGCCGAGCGAGGCCTCCGCCGCCCACTGCACCGCCTCGCACAAGAAGCGGCAGCCGAAGGAGTGGCCCACCAGGTGCAGGTACTGGCCCTCGCGGTTGGCCAGGACGGGAGCCTCGGCCGGGTCGGGGCGCTCCGCGTCGAGGTAGCCGAGCAGCCGGCCGAGCACATGGGCGGCGTGTCCGGTGCCGCCCCGGGCCCCCATCGCGTGGGCGCGTTCGCGGATCAGCTCGTAGCCGGCCCGGCCGATCCGGCTGGAAGAGGGCCAGCGCACCACCACCGTCCAGGGGCGGAAGCCGGTTTCCACAAGCTTCGGGTAGCGGTGCGGGGATGCGGTGAAGGCGCGCTCCGCCAGCTCCCGCAGCCGGTCGGCCGCGCGGCCTGCCGAGCGTGGCGGGGTCTGCCAGCCGTGGACGTAGACCACGATGTCAGTGGCCCAGGCGGGCAGCGCCAGCCGCTCGGCGAAGTACGTCGCGAGATGGTGCTCGGCGACCGGCTCGCCGGTGTCCTCGTCCAGCAGCCAGCCGCTCTCGTCGAGGTCGACGGCCGCGACCGCGGCGGCGTCCGGCCCCGCGGAGGCGTGCTTGCGGCGGAGGTTCATGCGTGCTCCGTTCTCCCGGCCGGACGGCTGCCGGCGGTGTGGCTCTCGGCCTGCCGCCCCGACTCGGCGACCCGGTACGCCTCGGCAAGGCGGATCCGTGCGTCCATGCCGCAGTGCAGGGCGTAGGCGAAGCCGAGCGGGTTGCGGTACTCGGCGGTGAAGTGCCTGGCCAGCTGCCAGACGATCCGGCCCGCGGTGTCCTGCGGGCCGCCGTGCAGAAAGCGGCGGACGAACTCCCGGGCGTACTCGGCGGCGAACGCCTGCGGCATGTCAATCTGTGGTCCGAGCACACCCTGGGCGCCGTACCGGATCAGCACCCGGCCGAGGAAGGAGCGGTCGGCGTCCGCGGCGGCGTTGCCCGCCTGGCAGGCGTTGAGCAGCACGAACGGATGGAAGCTCCCGGTGATGCGGTGGTCGGCCCGGACCTCGATCACGGTCTGGCCGTCGAAGGGGATCCCGTCGCCCAGCCTGATGACCAGTTGGGGGCTCTCCGCACCGTTCACCTCGAAGCCGCCGTGGCCCCAGAAGTACATCAGCTGCTCGTCGATGTCGGGCTTGCCGAGGTCTCGAACGAGGTCTTCGTACGTGGTGCGGACCTCGCAGCGGGTGCCCTCGGCAAGTGCGGCGGCGACGGCGGGAGCGCAGGTCTTGGGGCCGACGGTGGGGTTGTGGTTCAGGCTCACGGATATCGGGCCTGGTGCGGCGGGCTGCGGCAGCCGCAGCCACTGGTAGGCGTCGCCGGTGTGCTCGATCTGGTGGCGGTGGCCGAGGAAGAGCGCGAACAGCGCGTCCAGTTCGCCGACCCCGGCGCCGGGCGCGGTGGGCGTGTGGGCGAGGTGAAGCGGCTTCAGGCACAGCATGGGCCACGGCAGGTGCAAGTCGTGGGAGTCGAAGCGGATGCGAAGGCCCTCGCCCGCCAGCATCATCGCGAGATAGCCGCGGAACATCTCGACGCGCTCGTCGTCCCCGCCGAACAGCACGTCGAAGAGCAGCGAGGCGCCGGCACGGGTGAGCTTGGACATGGCGCCGACGAGTTCGGCCTCCGGTTCGTGCCGCAGATCGGCTGCCGTCGCGTAGGGGCGGCGCCGGTCGGCCAGCGGCCGACCCGCGGCGTCCTCGGGCTGGTGGTCGACGAAGACCTGGTTCCAGCGGCGGCACAACCGGGCGGCGCAGGAGCGGACTTCGGCCGGGCTCGCGGACAGGACGACCTTGTGCTCGCCGCCGCGCAGGGTGGGCAGCGCGGGGCCGGACATCCGGGCCTGGATGCGACCGCCGTCGAGGACGTCGAAGCTGATGCGGAGATCGGGCTCGGCGGTCTCTAGGTGGGGCAGCCGCCGGTAGCCGTCGCTGGGGTCCTGGACCACCCGTATGGGCAAGGGAGTGGGCATCAGTTCATCGCCGCCTGCGTCGTTCGGGCGCCGGTACGAGCGCCTCGGCATCCTGCCCGACCCCGGTCACGGTCAGCTCGGTCTCCACCTGTTGCAGAGCTGTTCCGCTGGCGTGTTCGTACAGCGTGAACCTGATGACGTGGCGGCCGGCGCGGCGCGCGAGCAGTATGAACTCCATGTCGTGGACATGGTCGTAGAGGGCCCGGGCCGGCTCGACGGTGGCGGCTCCGAGCGCGGTCGCCACCACTTCCAGGACGGGGCGGCGGCGGGAATCGGGCACTGCCCAGGGGTGCCCGGGATCGGCGTGCAGGCGCAAAGCGATGCGGATGGGCCGGTCGACACCGGGGGAACCGTCGTCGAGCAGGGTCAGCCCGACCCGGCAGCCGGGCGCCCCCGGACCAGCCTCGCCCGGTTCGCCGCCGCGCTCGGCCGTCTGCCCGACCATGGCCTGCCAGTACGCGAGGTCTGCGCGGGTCGCGAGCGTGTCGGGATGGTCCGGACCGAGGACCCTCATGCGGTCGTGGAGGACCTGCTCGTACGCGGCCGCCGCGCCCGCGGAGTCCCCCGCCTGCCCGCGCCACCAGGCGAGGTCTGCGCGGGTGGCGAGCGTGTCGGGATGGTCCGGACCGAGGGCTCTGAGGCGGTCGTCGAGGACCTGCTCGTACGCAGCGGCCGCGCCCGCGGAGTCGCCGGCCTGCCCGCGCCACCAGGCGAGGTCGTGCCGGCCCGCGAGGGTGGCCGGATGGTCCGGTCCCAGCACGCCTCGCATGAGGTCGAGGAGCTCCTCGTACGCGGCGGCCGCGCCGGGGGCGTCACCCGACTCGCCGCGCCACTGGGCCAGGCTGTGCCGGGCGGTCAGGGTGGCGGGGTGGTCGGGGCCGAGTACCCGTACGAAGTCGCCGAGCAGCTCGGCCGTGGTGGTGGCGGCGCCCGCGATGTCGCCTGCCTTGCCGCGCCACCAGGCCAGGTTGTGGCGGGTGGTGAGGGTGGACGGGTGGTCCGGTCCCAGCACGCGGATCAGGTCGCCGAGCAGGTCGGAGGTGGCGGAGACCGCTCCGGCCACATCACCGGCGTGCCCCTGCCACCAGGCGAGTTCGGCGCGGGCGGTGAGGGTTCCGGGGCTGTCCGGCCCCAGGGTCTCCCGGAGGCGTTCCAGTACCTCCCGGTAGGCCTGCAGGGCGTTCTGGATCTGCCCGGACTCGCCCAGCCAGAAGGCCGTCCGGCTCCGGGCGACCAGGGTGTCCGGGTGGTCCGGGGAGAGGAACCGCTCCCCGGCCTCGGCGAGCTGCCGGAAGTGGTCGAGGGCGGCGGCCACCTGTCCGCTCGCCCCGAGGCTCTCGCCGGCCCGGAACAGGACCGGGTGTGCGCGGCCGCCCTCGAAGAGGGAGCTCAGCGCGTGGCGGGTGAGGGCGGAGACATTGGCACGCAGGGCTTGGGCGAGCGCACTGTCGCGGGCGACGGGAGGCCATGCGGCGAGCAGCGCGTCGGCGGCCGCCACAGCGGCGGCGTCGCGCTCGTCGGGGGTCAGGGAGTCGCGGGTGGTGCGCTGCACGGTCTCCAGGACGCGCACCGCCTGGTCGGCTTGGGCCGGATCGTGGTCGATCAGGCTGAAGCGGTGGAGCGCCCTCAGGGCGAGGGCCGCCTCGTCGGCGGTCGGGGGGTCGGGTTCCTCCTGCCGCGGCGTTCCGGTGTTGCGCTGCGCGGCGAGGAACCGCAGCGTCGGCAGGCCCGTGAGTACCGGTGCCGGAACACCGTTCGGGTCGAGCAGCGACAGCAGCCGCAGCATGGGCCGGGCCAGTCCGAGCGGCCGCATCTGGTTGGCGCTTTCCACCGACAGCGACCAGGCGGCGGCCAGGGTGGTCGTCTGGTCGTCGGGCAGCATGCCCGGGTCGGGGGTGAGATCGGCGAGACTGGTCGCCCGGTCGGCGAGCCGGCGGCGGTAGTACGCGCAGTCCACGCCGGCGTCGACGAGATAGGCGGCGGCCTGGCTCAACGCCAGGGGCAGGTGGTCGAGTTCGGCCGCGAGCGCCCGTAACTCGGCGGTGTCCTCATGGCGCTCGTGCACGGCGAGCCGTTCGGTGAGGTAGGCGAGGGACTCCCCCTCGGTGAACAGCCCCACGGGCACGACCTTGTTGCCGCCGCCGTGCAGTGACGCGTCGCGGCGCCGCGTGGTGACCAGGACCCGTCCCTGGTCGTGGTCCGGCGGCCAGAGCCCGCGCAGGTCCGCCGGGTCGGCGACGTCGTCCAGTACGACCATCCAGCGGCACCGCCCGACACCGCCGGCAGGTTGGTTGGACAGCCAGGCCAGGAAGCGCTGGGCCGCCAGTTCGGCATCCGGATCCTGGTCGCCGAGGATCTCGGCCGCCGCGTGCGCGTACCCGGCGACGACGGCGGCGCGCGAGCCGGCGGTGATCCACACCAGCAAGTCCGCGCCTCCGTCCTGCCGGACCCGGGCCACGAGGTCGGCGGCGGCCTGTGTCTTGCCGACACCGGCGGGGCCGACGAGCACGACTGTGCCGGAGCTCCCGGCGGCCGCCTCCAGGGCGCCGACCGTGCTGGTGCGGCGGAACGCGTCGGCCCGGCGGGGCAGCGGACCGATCTGGTGCGGCCAGGCGGGCCGCGTGTGCCCGCGCGGAGTCGCGATGAAGACGTTGGAGACTTGCACGATCGCGGCGTCGCCGGTGATCGCGAAGGACGGCCCGGTGTCGCCCTGCTCCTCGTCGGACCAGGCCCGGGACGGGGCGGCGATGCGGTGGTGGTCGCCGACAATCACACCGCTGTGCACGACGCGGCCGGTGTTGACCACGGCCGGCTGATGTACGCGGGTGCCGGATCCTAGATCGTCCAGGAGGGCGCGCAGCTCGGTGACCGTGTGGGCGCGGTCGGCCGGATCCTGGTCCTCCAGCAGCAGTTCGAGCCGCGCCTGCCAGATGTGCCGGGCCTCTTCGACCTCCCGGTCCGCCGTGCCCAGGTCTACCGCCCTCAGCGCGTCGGCCGTCCGGTCCAGGCGTTCCAGTTCCAGGCGCTCGCGGTCGGTGTCCCGGCGCCCCAGCAGCTGGGCGACCCGGGCGCGGAATTGGATCCAGGTGTCCGTGGTGGCGGAAGCGATCAAGGCGCTGCTCGCCTGCGCCGCCAGATACGCCAACTCCGCACCAGGCACCAGTGCCCCCTGACCTCGCCCGATCCTGCTCCGCCCTGCCGCAGACCTTAGACCCGCCCGGTCACTCCCGTACGCCGTTCGGCGCGATCCCGCGTGGCGAATGACGGCGTACGGGAACGGCGTACGGGACGGGGAACGTCGGCGCCGTTGCCATCCCCGCCGGGATGGTGCCGGCCCTGCTGCTGGCCCGGGCCGGAATCGAGGTGACCCTACTGGAGAAGCACGGCGACCCGGACGCTGCGGTCCGCGCCGCATGGTCACTTCCCGGGCGGTTGCGCCGCCGGCCGGCCGAGTGGGCCGGCCGGTCGCGCGCTGCTAGTCCTGTTTGATCGCGGAGATGTCGAACTCCAGGACGACCTTGTCGCCGACCAGCACGCCGCCTCCTTCCAGGGCCGCGTTCCACGTCACGCCGAAGTCCTTGCGGGAGATGGTCACCGATCCCTCCAGGCCGACCCGCCGGTTGCCGTACGGGTCGACAGCACTGCCCGCGTACTCGAAGTCGATGGTGACCGGGCGGGTGGTGTCCTTGATGGTCAGGTCGCCGGCGACACGGTACTCGGTGTCGGAGCGCGGCTCGACCGAGGTGGTGCGGAAGGTGATGTCGGGGAAGTTGGGAACGTCCAGGAAGTCGTTGGTGCGCAGGTGCTGGTCGCGCTGTTCGACGCCGGTGTCGATACTCTCGGCCTTGATCACCACCTGGGCGGTGGATCGGGCCGGATCGGCGCCGTCCAGGCGGGCCGTGCCCTCGAAGTGGTGGAACGCGCCGCGGACCTTGGTCACCATGGCATGGCGGGCGATGAAGCCGATCCGTGTGTGGGCCGGGTCGAGGACATAGTCCCCCGTGAGCTCGGCGAGGGCGGGGGTCGTGTTCAAGATGCCTCCGTGGGGCCTGGATCCCGGCGGCGGTCCGCCTGGATCGTTCCGGAACCACGCTAGGGCGTGACCAGTTCCCTGCCCCGTCGGACGCACGGGGCAATGGCAGAGTGCACTCCGACCGGCGGCCTCGGGCCACCGGCTTGCCGCTGCCAGGGCGTGGCCCGCAACCCGCGGCCGACACTGGTTCGAACAACTCCGAGACATGGCGCTGTCGTGCGGAGCCGACAGAGCGACCTGCGCCCGTTCTGCACATTTGTCACCGATGCCCGGTACGGCCGGACGGCGGCCTTTCTGCCGGAGTTCGGCCGAGCCCCGGTGCAGGTCTGCCACGACTGGAAACACCGCCGACAACGTCGCAGACGACGGGGGCCGGCCCGGACGCCGCGCGCTGACCCATGACGAGCTCCGAGCCCCATTCGACGCCTTCCCCGCATCGCCGTGATGCCATCCGGGTTGCTCGCCCGCGCAACCTGCCCGGTCAAGGGCAGAACCTGCGCGCCAGGACGGGGGGACGGACGGACGTTCCATCCCGGAACCTGCTGTTTGGTCCGTGGTGTCGAGCCGAAGCGTGCGCCCCGCGACCCGGGGCGCACGCTTCTCCGCTCAGGTCCGGTGCCGGTAGATGATCCGGCCGCGGGTCAGGTCATACGGGCTCAGTTCCACGAGCACCCGGTCGTACGGGAGGATCTTGATGTAGTTCTTCCGGATCTTCCCGCTGATGTGCGCGAGCGCGTGGTGCCCGTTCTGGAGCTGCACCTTGAAGGTTGCGTTGCGCAGGCATTCGACGACGGTGCCTTCGACTTCCAGGCCCTTGGCTGTTCTTGGCAATGTCTCTTTTTTCTCTCGTTTGATGATTCCGAGTGGGTGGGGTCAGCAAGGGGGGGTCAGCTGCGGACCAGCTCCAGGTAGCCGCCGGTTCGTTGGGCACCGGCCCCTTCGAACAGCGCGATGCCGGCGGTGTTGGACTCGTCCACTTCGGCCCATGCCGACGCGATACCGTTGCGGTGCATCGAGCCCAGCGCGTGGGCCAGCAGTGCCCGCCCGACGCCATGGCGCTGATGGTCGGCCCGCACGGCGATGAGCCCGATTCGGGCCCGTCGGCGGATCGGTACCACCCGTACGAATCCCACGTACCGGCCGTTCCGTACCGCCACGGCGTACTTCGCCAGGTCCACCGGCATCGAACCGCCGGGACTCGGCACCACCTCGGCCGGCATCGTCCGCCAGCCGACAGCGGCGTCGACCTCCTCGCGGATCGCGCGGTCCAGCGCGCGCAGCCGGCCCGGATCCGCCTCGGCGCCGGGAAGAATCACCACTTCCGGAGGCGGTGACACGGTGGCGAGGCCGGTGACGCCGGGGGCGGTGGGCACGACGTACTCCCGCTCACGGCGTCGGAGGGTGAAGCCGACCTGCTCCCAACGCGACTTCAGGTCCAGGTCGGCCGCACCGACGAGGGTGTGGAGCGGGGCCGGCAGGTCCGCCAGCATTACGGTGGCGAGCCGGTCGAAGACCGCGTCCTGCCACACGTCGACACTGACGAACAGCCGCCCGTCGGGCCGGAACGAGACGTCGCCGTGGCCCACGATCCGACCGTCCGCCACGGCCTGCCACTGCGTCTCGGCGGTCCGGGTGACCATCACAGAGTTCATAGGTTGTCGCCCTTCAGAAGTGCCTTGTTGAGGCGCTCCCGACGACACCTGGGTCAGTCGCACACCGTGATGGAAGGAGGGAGCACCCACTTCGATACAACGTTCACGGGTCCCACCTCCTCGCGTCCTGTCACGGTGCCCCGCACACTACCCAGCGGCGGTCTCCCGCCCAACTCATTTTCGGGGGGCACGACAACAGCAGCGAAGCGGTGACCGATGCGACAACCGCCGAGACGACCCTGCCCACCCAGGCCACACTGGCGACGGTGAGCGGGAAGAGCAGCGCCTCGCCGGTGAGGTTGAGGCTGCCGCGCGTGTGGTCGGGCAGGAACGTGAGCTTCAAAATCCCTCAAGGTCAGACGGGCAGCATCAGATCGCTCTCGCTGATGGTGTACGTCAGCAGGGGGTAGATGAAGTCCGATTCTTTGTTCTCACGGCGCCGTAGTTGATAAAACTCGCGCCTCTGCTCATCGTCGGCCGACATGAGGCGCGCACCCTGCGGGAGGTACACATGTCCGTCGCGAAACCGAACGAAGGTCTTTGACGTTCGAAACGTTATACCCAGCCATTGGCTGTCCGCCGCCTGGACGGACATGTCCAATATGATTTTGTGCCTGAGTCGCCGATTCAAGTCGACAGAAAACGCGACGACACTGTTGTGGGCGAGGGGGATCTCGAACTTCTCGCCATCGGACCCCTTTGATTCGAAGACCAGCTTCCTCGACGGGTTCGCTTCGGGGTGTTGGTAACAGGAGAAGACGGCGATAAACGACTCGTCGGCCAGATCGAGGGCTTGGTCGGAATGGCTTCCCATGGTTGTGTAAGCGTTCGTGTAGCTCTCGATGAGAGCGTTATTGAAGCCGACCGGGAGCGCCGCGCGTTCTTGAATCCGTTGCGCCAGCCGTTCGTGCACCGCCCGGAAACGCTGCGTCGGGCTGCTGTATCGGGTGGTAGTACGCACGAGAGGCACACCACCCGCCTCGTCGATCTTGGTAAGCGTGGCGCCTCGCCGGCCTTTTCCTACGTCTTCCCAACGAACCGACGCGGACAGCTCCGCAAAGAGATTCCCATCGGCTGGCAAATCGCACGAGAGGATCTCATCCAAGATCCTAGACTCGGGGGGCAATGTAGTCTCCCGTGTTCATACTGAAGAGGAATTTGTCGCCGTAATCAATGAAGGACGAGGTCCTGTTCTCCTCGGCGTACAGCCTGCGCAGCTCGTTCACGCCGGCCGGTGTGGGTGGCGTCAGCTTCGCCAAATCTCCGGCCACTTTGAGGAACGTGCGGCCGTTCTTGTGAACGGCTTCGGCGCTCGAACAGCGCACCACGTATCCCAGGCGGGTCGGGAGCAATTCGGCGTCCAAGGGTGAGGGCCGGATTTCGTGCGTATACAGGCGGTTGGTGGACAGCGGCATGAAGAACACGGAGCCGGGGTAGAGAGTCAGGGTGAACTGCGGGGGAAGCGCGACCCCGTCGCGTTTTTCGGTCGGCTCCTTGAGGCGAAAGTGGAGTTTGGTCAGCCCGCTGGCACCCTTCACACCACGGTCGAAGGCGTCTTCGGCCAGGGGCTGCAGCTTGTCGAGCCGGTCATAGAAGGTGCAGAAGGCCATGATGCCATTGCTGGGCATGTCCTTGGTCTTGTCGGCATGGGCCGAGATCTTGGCCTTGGACTGCTTGCGCTCGGCCGTGGCAAGGGTGTTGTGGTAGATCTGAGCGAGGACGTGGTTGAGCGGCGCCTGGTTCCGGAAGACGGCGGCGGCCTCGCGGTTCAGAGCCTCGACGATGCGCGTGTCGGTCGGGCGAAAGCTCTCGGTCGGCCCCGAGAGATTCGTGGAGCACCGGAGCAGGCGGAAATGCAGTTCGTCACCGTTTCGCGTGACGGGCGTCAGATAGATTCCGCTGCGATGGGCTGTTCCAGGCTTGGTGGACTCCGTCAGGGACTGGAACGCGTGCTCCGCACGGATCCGTCCGAAGTGATCACAGCCGAGTCCGAAAAAGCGGCGGTAGTACACGCCGACGCCGTGTACGCGGATGGGAACTCGGCCGAGGTCGACGAGGGTCCAAGGTTTGTCGACGTCCTCGTGGTAGCCGTGTGATAGCTCCCGGATTACGAATACCCGGGCAGCCGCATGCAGTTGGCTGATGCTGATCCCGGATATATCGCCACACAGGTAGACGGTCTTCTGCGCGAGGTTGGGTGAACCAGAAGCAAGGTCCTCTGGCGTGATTACGGACCCGAAGAAGTCCCTGATCAAGTCATTGTCTTGCAACATCGACGGCGCGACCAAGGTGTTGCTCGCATCCTCGATGCGGGCTTCTGTCAGCTCTGTTGTGTACATCAAACGGTACCTGTCATTCGCAGGTCTTGGCGGATTGCTCAAAACCGTGGACACGACAACGGCCCGCACTCTTTCATTTGCGTTGCGCAGCGTAAACGAAAGGAGACGGACCATTGAACGTTGATGCTCTCACGGGGCTCGACGGCGGGCAACGGGGTTCTGCTGTACGGGCGGTGTGCACAGCTGCTCGGCGAGGTAGTGGTGAGGGGGGCCGGGCGGACAGCCCGCGTCGAGAAGGCTTTCGCCCGTATGAAGACCTGGAAGATCCTGCGCGACTGCCGCCTCGGGGACGACCGCGTTCACCACGCCATGAGCGGCATCGCCCGCCTGCACAGCCTCGCTGGTTCGAACATGCACGTCCTGTCGGACGCGAACGGGCTGCCCCTCCTCGTCGGCGTCACCGCGGCCAACACCCACGACAGCCCCGCCCTCCTCATCGCCCGCAAGGGCGTCGAGTCATCGCAACGGCTCGGACGGCGCCGGTGGGTGATCGAGAGGACGATCTCCTGGCTGACCGGCTACCGCCGACTCAACCACCGCTACGAACGCCGTCCCCGCAACTACCTGGCCTTCCTCGGCCTCGCTGCCGCCCTCTGCTGCTACGAACGGCTCGTCCGCCTCACCACGCAGAACACGTCTCAGGAACCCTCGCTGCCGCCCCCACCTGCTGGAAGAAGCTCGCTCACATCATCATTCGGGACACGGCCCTGTTGACTCATCGCGGCGACGAGGGTGGAGGAGATGTGGGCCAGGCCGGGGTCGGCAGCGATGAAGAACGTTTCGACTCCCGCCAACTCGTGGTTCATGCGGGCCATCGGCATTTCGTAGTCCAGGTCGGCAACGCCGCGGACTCCGCGGATGACGACGTCGATTCCGACTCGGCGGCAGTAGTCGACCAGCAGGCCGCCGGTGTGGGAGTCGACCGTGACGTTGCTCAGGTCAGCTGCTGCCGCGCGGAGCCGGTCCAACCGTTCCGGGATGGGGAAGCGGCCGGTCTTGTTCGAATTGAACATCACGCACACGACGACCTCGTCGAACAGGAGGGCAGCGCGGCGGAGTACGTCCTGGTGCCCTTGAGTGACCGGGTCGAAGGATCCTGGGAAGAGGGCTCGCATGATCGGAAAGAGTAACAAGCGGCCGCCCCACCCCGGTAGTGAAGTGCCAGGGCAGCCAAACCACCAAGACGCCGGTGTCCTCACCCGGACGACACGGAATCCTCTTCGCCGTGCGCCCGGTGAAGGACCCACTGGGTTACGGGAGGTGCGGTCGGCTCCGCCTCCGAGATACCAGCGCCGCACGGCGTTGACCAGACGGCGGCCGTACGGGGTTGCGGGCGGCGCCCTGAGCGGTGGTGAGCGCGGCGGGTGCGACAGGCCGGGCGAGGCCCGGGGCCGGCGGGTCCGGCCCCGGTGGTCCCCGACCGACTCATGCCGTGGCCGCGAGTCGTCGCCGAGGCCGGGACGGGGCCCGCCCGCGGTCGAGGTGGCCGCTCCGGTCCCCGACCGGTGGTGACGATCTCCCGGATCGGCCCTGCGGACGCGTGATCCCCCCGGTCCCGCCGGGATGGCTGAAACACCTCCACAACGGCCCCACTTGGCGAGCTCGATTGTTTGGCGAACGCCTGACCGAGTAGGCGTACATCCGTGCGCCCACCGTTTTCAGTCGTGCTCTCGCTGCCTCTGGTCCGTACGTGGACACCGCGTACGGACCGTCCGCCGACGACGCCGTCGCGCCACGCGGCGTCCCCCTCGACCCCAGGAGCACCATGACCTCGATCCTCTTCGTCTATGCCAAGGGCGGCCCCCCTCTGGAGTACGGGGTCCCGAGAATCGCCGCCCACGCCGAGGTGCACGTCCTGGCGCTCGCGCCGCTGCCTCGAACCACCGAGGCAGTGTGGCTGCCCGGGTGCGCGTCGGTCACCACGGCCATGCCGGGCGAGGGGGTGGAACTGGTCGATCTGATCTGTTCCCACGCCCGCCGCGTCAGCGCCGCGGCGGTGCTGACCCTGTCGGAGTACGCAGTGGTGGCCGTCGCCCGCGCGAGCCTGCGGCTCGGTCTGCGCGGCGCCGGCGAGCGGGTCGCGGGGGCGCGGGACAAGCGTCTGATGCGCCGGATCTGGCGCGACGCCGGCCTGCCCGTACCGGGGTTCGCGGAGGTCCACGCTCCGCAGGACATCGCGACCGCTTTCGAAACCCTGAGGCCGCCGCTCCTCCTGAAGGCCGCCTGGAGCGCGGGTTCCACGGCCCATCTCACCGTGTGGAACGAGCAGCAGGCCGAGGAGGCCTGGAAGACCGGACGCTCCGTCATGGAGGCGTCCTCCGCACAAGGTTACGCGGAACTACACGCCGTGGACGAGGGCGTCAGCGATTTCCTGCTGGAGGAGATCGTGACCGGAAAGGCCTCCGACTGGTTCGACGGGGCCGGTTGGGGCGACTACGTCAGCGTGGAGGGGATCGTCGCCGACGGCCGCTACCACCCGTTGTGCATCACCGGGCGGATGCCGACCATCGCGCCCTTCACCGAGCGGGCGAGCCTGGCTCCGGCCGCCCTCCCGGAAGCGTCGCAGCGCCGGATCGAGGAGGTGTCGCGCGCCGCCGTCGACGCGCTCGGACTCGACACCTGCGCCACCCACACCGAGATCAAACTCGGCGCGGACGGGGCCATGTGGTTGATCGAGACCGCGGCCCGCTTCGGTGGGGTGATGACCACCCGGCAGGTGGAGGCCGTCTTCGGGCTCGACATGATCGGCATGCTGATGCGTCAGCTGCTCGGCCGGGACGTCGCCTACCCCGACCGGATGCTGACCGAGGGCGAGGGCGCCGCCGGATCCCTCGTCGTCCTCGCCGTCGACCCGGAGGGCCGGCCCTGGACCGAGCTCCCGGCCTGGGACTTCGAGGCGGTCGACTGGTCCGCCCTGGTCGCGCCGGGATCCCGCGTGGAGTTGGTGCGCGAACACAGTCTCGCGCCGGGCAGCCCGGTACCGCCGTACGAGGAGGCGGGAGGGGCCAATTCCATGGCCGCGCTGTGCTTCCTCAGCGCCGGGTCCGGGCCGGAGCTGCTGGCCGACTGCGGCCGCATCCTCGCGGCCCTGCCGAACGCCCTCACCGCCACGTCCGCCGACCCCACCGCCGCGTCCGCCCTCCCCGCCGACCCCACCGCCACGTCCGCCGACCGCTCGACCCCCGGGAGCACCGCATGACGAACGCCGGCACCATCCCTCCCGCGCCGTCCCCCCGGGGCGCCGCCGTGGGCACCCTGCTCACGCTCCCCCTGTTCGAGCAGTTGGCCGGGGTGCTGGGCGGGCACCCGTACGTGAAGGTCGTCGTGGACCGGGACCAGGGCCTCTGGCACGTCCTCGACAGCGCCGTGCACTCCTTCCACGTCAACTACATAGCCACCGAGATCCAGGGGCTGACCCTGGACCAGCTCGACGCCGAACTCGACCGCTTCAACCACGACGTCTACCAGGACCCCGCGCGACGCTTCCTGCTCGGCGTCCTGTCGCTGCACTCCCGGGGTGGCCCGGAGCAGGACGAGCCGTTCATGGTCCTGGAGACCACCGAGGCCGACACCATGGGCGCGGACCTGTTGACCGAGTTCCACGCCTTCGTGCGGGCCCACCTCGATCCCGCGCTGGAGCTGCTGGTGAAGCCGGCCAATCACGGCCAGGAGAACGCCCTCGCGGCGGTGCCGGAGACCGTCGTGCCCCGTGCACGGGGTCACGCGCTCTCGGCGACCGCGCCCTTCGTGCCGTTGACGCTTGCCTCGGCCACCGGCCGGCTCCGCGCCTTCGCCTCGGGCGAGGAGTACCTGGCCGCCCGCGCGGACCTGACCTGGTACGACATCGTCGCCATGCCGGTGGTCCCCGACGACATCCCGCGGCTCGCGGGCCTGGTCAACGCCCTGCCGACCACCCCGCTGTCGCACACCAACATGCTGGCGGCCGGCTGGGGCATCCCCAACGCCATCGTCCGCGGAGTCCTCGACACGGTCGCCGACGAGAAGCTGGACGGTGCCTGGGTCCGTTACGAGGTCACCGCCGACGGGTTCGTCATCGAGCGGGCCGAGGAGTCGCCGGACCTCGCCGAACCGACGTGGCACACGCAGCGGGTCCGCCTCGACGCGCCGCACGTGGCGGACGTACCGCTCGTGCCGCTGTCCGCGTTACGCGCCGGCGACCGGAACCGCTACGGCACCAAGGCGGCCAACCTCGGGGAACTCCACCACGTACTGCGCCACGGCTCGTCCCGGCTGACCGGCTACTACTCCGTGCCCCGCCCGCCCAGGGCCGACCTGCTCGGCCACCTGGCCGGCCGGCTGCGCATGCCCCAAGACGGCGATCTGGCCCAGTACGCGAGCGAGTTCCTGACCCGGCACGTCCAGGCGCCGGCGGGCATCGCCGTCCCCTTCTCCGTCCAGCAGCGCTTCCTGGACTCCTCTCCGGCGGTGCAACAGAGCATCGGCAAACTGAAGATGGCCCTGGAGCTGAGCGCCATGGACGCCGTGGACACGCTCTGCGTGCCATTGCAGCACCTGGTGCGCACCCTTCCGGTGCCCGAGGACCTGGTGCGCGCCCTGGACACACAGCTGGTCGAGCACCTGGCGGGCACGAGCCGCTTCGCCGTGCGGTCCTCCTCGAACGCCGAGGACCTGCCGGGCTTCTCCGCGGCCGGGATCTACGAGTCCCACACCAAGGTCACCGACCTGCCGGGGCTGCTGGACGCCATCCGCCAGGTGTGGGCCTCATTGCTCTCCCCGCGCAGCGTGCGGCTGCGCCATCAGGCCGGCATCTCCCTGGACGACACCTACATGGGGGTGATCGTCCAGCGCTACGAACCGTCCCCGCTCGGAGGCGTCATGGTCACCTGCAATCCGACCAACCGGGCCGACTTCCGCAACGTGTACCTCAACTGCGCGCACGGGTCCACGGCCGATGTCGTCGACGGCCGGACGATGCCCCTGCAGTACCTGTACAACACGGTCGAGGGCGGCGGCCGCACGATCTCGCTGGGCGCGGCCACCGAGGACCTGCCGCAGGAGACGCGGGCACACCTGGGCCGGCTGGCGCTGGCGGGCCGCCTGCTCCAGTCCCATTTCGCCACGGACTACACCTTCGCGGGGCCGCTCGACATCGAATGGCTGCTCGGGCCGGGAGGCACGCTCCACATCCTCCAGCTCCGGCCGTACAGCGCCTGACCTGTCCGTACTTCCCGCGTACCGCCCCACCCGAAGGTCGCCCATGCCCGTCTCCCTGCGTGCGCGCGTGAAACGCCGCGTCCGTCCGCCCGCCGCGGTGCTCCGCGTGATCCGGCTGAACAACGGGTTCCAGTTGTTGTTCAACCTGTTGTGGTGGATGCCGGTCTTCTACCAGTACCAGAGGCAGGCAGGCCTGTCGGACAGCCAGATCTTCGGCATCCAGAGCGTCTACTACGTGGCGTTCTGCCTGCTGGAGATACCCACCGGCTTCATCGCCGACCGCTTCGGCCAGCGCCGCTGCATGCAGCTCGGGGCGGCCGCGATGACAGCGGCGAACCTCCTCCCGGTCGCCTCGCCGTCCTTCGCGGGCTTCATGGCGCACTTCCTGGGCATCGCCACCGCCCGCTCGCTGGTGTCCGGGGCCTCCAGCGCCTACCTGTACGAGTACCTGCACGAGCGCGGTGCGGACGCCCACTACGTACAGGCCGAGGGCACCGCCCGGGCGCTCGGCCTCTGGGCAAAGATCGTCTGCTGGCCCCTGGTCGGCATTCTGATGCACATCCGGCACGAGGCCCCTTACGTGCTGACCGCCCTCTCCGCCCTCGGTTCGCTGACCTGCGCCGCGGCCCTCCCGGCGATCGCGGCGCCCCGTGGGGGCGCCCATCCGCCCGCGAAGCGCGACGGACTCCTCGAATCGGGCCGCCAGGCCGTAAAGGTGCTCGGAACGGCACGGTCCCTCGGGCCGTTGATGGTGCAGGGCGTGGCCGTGTTCACGCTCGCCCGCATCTGCCAGGTCAACCTCTTCCAACCGCTGCTCCTCGAAAAGGACCTCCCCGTCGCCGACCACGGTGCGGTGCTGTCAGCGATGACGGTTGCCGAGGCCGTCGGATCGGCCAGAACCGGCTGGTTGCGCAGCAGAATGTCCGGCACCACCGCTGTGACCGTCCTCAGTGTGGTCATGGCACTCACGCTCGCGGCCACCACGTTGACGGGGAGGCTGGGCACGATCCTGTGGCTGTGCGTGTTCGCCGCCGCGGCGGGCCTGGCGTACCCGGTGCAGCGCAATCTGATCAACGCGGCCATCCCGCCGACCCCTTACCGGGCGACCCTGTTGTCGGTGGAGTCCATCGTCGATCGCGGCGTGTGCGCGCTGGTGGCGCTGGCCGTCGGTGCCTACCTGGCGGCGGACCGCCTCGACGCGCTCCTCGTGCACGCGGCGGTGGGCACCTGTCTGCTGCTGCTCGTCGTGGGCGTCGTCCTGGGTCGGCTGCGCCGCGACGGGGTGCGGCCGACGGCCGGTCAGCCCTGATACGGCGGGACGGCCGCACGGCGGTCAGACCCTGCTGTCGCAGGATGCCGACTGACCGTCCGACCGGTCCGCCGGACACCCCGTAATCCACCGCGCGACCGCGACTCCCCGGCTGTCATCCGGTGTGTCCCGTCCCGGCCGGCTCGCCGGCGAGGGCGGCCAGGACCCGGTCGGGGGTCAGGGGCAGCTCGCGCAGGCGCCGGCCGGTGGCCTGGCTCACGGCGTTGCCGATGGCCGCCGCGGCGCCGACGATGCCGATCTCCCCGATGCCCTTGCTGCCCATCGGGTTGAGGTGCTTGTCGTGCTCGTCGATCCAGTGGGCCTCGACGGCCCGGACGTCGGCGTTCGCCGGCACGTGGTAGGTGGCCAGGTCGCGCTCGGCGAAGTCGCCGAACGCCGGGTCGAGGCTGCCGTGTTCGGTCAGCGCCATGCCCAGCCCCATCACCATCCCCCCGATGAACTGGGAGCGGGCCGTGCGGGGGTTGAGGACGTGGCCGGCGGCGAAGACGCCCAGCAGCCGGCGGACGCGTACCTCACCGGTGACCGTGTCCGCCTGGACCTCGGCGAAGTGCGCCCCGAACGCGTGGCGCGCGTACGGTGACTTCTGCTTCGCCGACTGGGTGGTGTCGGCGGACGCGGAGAGCCCCGCGTCGGGCAGCGGCCCTTGGTGCCGGGCCAGCCGGTCGGTCAGGGCGATGCACGCGTCGTGTACCGCCCAGCCCCAGGACGCCGTCCCGGTGGAGCCGCCGGCGACGGGGCCGGCGGGCAGCGCGCTGTTCCCGATGGACAGCGAGACGGCGTCGAGCGGGACGCGCAGGGCGTCGGCTGCGATCTGGGAAAGGACCGTCCGGGCGCCGGTCCCGATGTCGGTGGCGTTGACCTCGACGAGGTAGCTCCCGTCGGGGCGGGCGTGGGCCCGGGCGCCGGCGGGGGCGATGTACACGGGGTAGGTGGCGGCGGCCACGCCGCTGCCGATGAGGAGCAGCCCCTCCCGGAGGGGCGGCCGGCGGCCGGGCCAGCCGAAGCGGCGTGCGCCCTCGCGCAGGCACTCCACCAGGTGGCGGCTGCTGAAGGGGCGGCCGCTGTCGGGCTCGGTGGCCGGGTCGTTGCGTACGCGCAGCTCGACGGGGTCCATGCCGAGGGCGTCGGCCAGCTCGTCCATGGCCGACTCCAGGGCGTACATGCCGGGGGTCTCGCCGGGGGCCCGCATCCAGGAGGGGGTGGGCACGTCGAGCGCGGCGACGCGGTGGGTGGTGCGGCTGTCCTGGACGGCGTACATCACCCGGGCGGGTACGGCGGCCTGCTCGACGAACTCGCGCACCTGCGAGGTGTGCGTGGTGACCTCGTGGGTGAGGGAGGTGAGGGTGCCGTCCGGGCGGGCGCCGAGCCGGACGCGGTGCAGGGTGGGCGCGCGGTGGCCGACGGTGGCGGCCATGTGCTGTCGGGGCAGGGCCAGGGTGACGGGGCGTCCGCAGTGCCGGGTGGCCATGACGGCGAGGACGACGTGCGGGCGCGGTGTGCCCTTGGAGCCGAATCCGCCGCCCACGTGCTCGGCCAGGACGGTGACCCGGTCCTCCGGCAGCCGGAACAGTCCGGCCAGGACGGCGCGCACCACCGTGGTGCCCTGGCAGGAGTCGTACACGGTGAGGTGGCCGCGCCCGGCGTCCCAGTCCGCGGTGGCGGCGTGCGGCTCCATCGCGTGGTTGTGCAGTGGCGGCACCGAGTAGTGGGCGTCGACACGTACGAGCGCGGCGGCGAACGCGGCGTCCGGGTCGCCCTGTTCGCGGTGCGCGGGGTAGCCGCCGTTGACTTCCTCGGGGGTGTACAGGCCGGGGTGTCCCTCGCGCAGGGTGACGTCGTGCGGCTCCGCCTCGTAGGTGACGCGCACCGCCTCGGCGGCGGCCCGGGCCTCCTCCAGGGTGTCGGCGATGGCCAGCGCCACGTACCACCCGCGGTGCGGTACCCGCAGGTCCTGGAGCAGTTGGAGGGTGGGGTCGTCGGAGGGGCCCAGGCGCGGTGCGTCGTACGGGGTGAGGACGCCCAGTACGCCGGGCAGGGCCAGGGCGGCGGCGGTGTCGACGGCGGTGATCCGGCCGCGGGCGATCGTCGCGGGCACCGGCCAGGCGTAGGCCCGTCGCGGCAGGTGCCGTTCGGCGGCGTAGCGGGCGGTGCCGGTCACCTTCTCCCGGCCTTCGCGCCGAGGGACGGGGGCACCGAGGGAGGCCTGGGCCGTGGTGTCGAGGGTGGCGGAGGTGGGGCTCATCGTGGTCCTGTTCCTGGTCGGTGGCGCCGCTCACGGCGTGGCGGGGGAACCGGGGTGCGTACCGGCCAGCGTGGCGACGGCGTCGCAGGCGAGGTTGCGGGCGAGGGGGATCTTGTACGCGTTGTCGCGCAGGGGCTCCGCCCGGGCGAGTTCCGCGTCGACGGCCGCGCGTACGGTGTCGGGGTGCGGCTCGGCGCCGGTCAGCCGCGCCTCGGCCGTGGTGGCCCGCCAGGGCCGGTGGGCGAGGCCGCCGAAGGCGAGGGCGATCCGGCGTACGCGGCCGTCGTCGAGGTCGAGGACGACGGCGACCGACGCGAGGGCGAAGGCGTACGAGGCACGTTCGCGGGCCTTGCGGTAGAGCGAAACGGCGCCGGGCGCCGCGGCGGGCAGGAGTACCCCCGTGATGATCTCTCCGGGGCTGATGACGGTGTCCTGCTCGGGATGGTCACCGGGCAGCCGGTGGAACTCGGTGGCCGCGACGGTGCGGGTGGTGTCCGGTCCGCCGTACAGCTCGACTTCGGCGTCCAGCGCGGCGAGGGCCACGGCCATGTCGGAGGGGTGGGTGGCGATGCAGTGCTCGGAGTGTCCGAGTACCGCGTGGTCGCGGTGGATTCCGTCGCGGGCCCCGCAGCCGCTGTCGGGTTCGCGCTTGTTGCACGGCTTGGAGGGGTCCTGGAAGTAGGCGCAGCGGGTGCGCTGGAGCAGGTTGCCGCCGGTGGTGGCGACGTTGCGCAGTTGGCCGGAGGCGCCGGCGAGCAGTGCCTGCCCGAGCAGCGGGTAGCGGGTGCGCACCCGCGGGTCGGCGGCCAGGTCGCTGTTCCGGACCGTGGCACCGACGCGCAGGCCCCCGTCGGGAAGTTCGGTGATCTCCTCCAGGGGGAGCCGGGAGATGTCGATGAGGGCGGTGGGGGTCTCGACGCCCAGTTTCATCAGGTCCACGAGGTTGGTGCCGCCGCCGAGGTAGCGGGAACCGGGGTGCGCGGCGTAGGCGTCGGCGGCCTCTCGGAGGCTGGTGGCGCGTACGTAGGCGAAGGGCTTCATGCGATCACGTCCGCGCCGGTCCTGGTGGCCGCGGCGTCCGCGCCCGCGTCGGCGACGGCCCGGACGATCGCGGGGTAGGCGCCGCAGCGGCACAGGTTCCCGCTGAGCCGTTCCCTGATCTCCTCGGCGGTCAGCACGGCGGGCCCGGCCTGGGGAGCGGTTGCGGTGACGTGCGAGGGGTGTCCTGCGGCGGCCTCGCGGAGCGCGCCGACGGCGGAGCAGAGCTGGCCGGGGGTGCAGTAGCCGCACTGGAAGGCGTCGTGTTCGATGAAGGCGCGCTGGAGCGGGTGGAGGGTGCCGTCGGGAGCGGCGAGGCCTTCCACGGTGGTGATCTCGCAGCCGTCGAGGGCGACGGCGAGCAGCAGACAGCTGTTGGCGCGCCGGCCGTCCACGAGGACGGTACAGGCGCCGCACTGCCCGTGGTCGCATCCCTTCTTGGCGCCGGTCAGGTCCAGGTGCTCGCGCAGGGCGTCGAGGAGCGTGACGCGGTGGTCCAGGTCGAGGTCGTGGTGGACGCCGTTGACGCGCAGGGTCACGGAGGAGCGGGCGGCACCGGCGACCTCGTCGTCCGGCGTGCGCGACCCCGGTCCGGGGTCGCCGCCGTGCGCCGGCCGGGGTGCGGGCGGGTCGGTTGCGTGGGCCACGACGAACTCCCTTGTCGTCCGTTTGGGGAGGGAATATCCGTCCCACTGCCCAGCCTGGCCCCTCTCACGCCCGCGCGCGCTCCACGCACCCGCCGGCCTCCCCCATACGGCCGACGGTCGGGTTTCGTACGGGGGCAGACCCGTAAGACGCGGCCCATGGTGTGCATCGGGTACACGATGTCGTCGCCCGGAAGGCCGCGACCATGCAGCCGCGGTCCGGCGGCGGTTCCGGCTGGGCCTGGGTTCGGGCATTCCCTGACCGCCTCACTGCCCGGAAGCCGGCCCGCCGTCGCGGAACCCCTGGGCTACCGTCGGCTCCATGGAGCGAATCCGAGCGGTCCTGATCGACATCGACGGCGTCCTCACCGTCTCCTGGAAGGCCCTGCCCGGAACGGTCTCGGCCATGGAACGGCTGCGCGCCGTCGGCCTCCGCCTCGCCCTGGTCACCAACAACACCTCCCGCACCCGCGCCGCCATCGCCACACGCCTGGCCGACCTGGGCTTCCCCGTCGGTGCCGAAGACATCCTGACCGCTCCGGCCGCCACGGCGGCGTACCTGCGCGAGCACTGCCCCGGCGCCCGCTGCCTCCTGCTCAACAGCGGCGATGTACGGGACGACCTGCCGGGAATCACCCTCGTCGACGAGGGGGACGCGGACGTGGTCGTGCTCGGCGGCGCGGGCCCCGAGTTCGGCTACGAGGCCCTCAACCGCGTCTTCCGGCAACTGCAGCGCGGGGCCCGGCTGGTGTCCATGCACCGCAATCTGTACTGGCGTACCGAGGGCGGCCTCGACCTGGACACCGGGGCCTTCCTCGAGGGACTCGAGAAGGCCTCGCGCACCGAGGCGGAGGTGACGGGCAAGCCGGCGCCCGCGTTCTTCGCGAGCGCCCTCGCCCACGTGGGCGCCGACGCGTCCGAAGCACTGATGGTCGGCGACGACATCGAGTCGGACGTGCTGGCCGCCCAGCGGTTCGGCGTCGCCGGCGTCCTGGTGAGGACGGGCAAGTACCTCCCCGAGACGCACCGGGCCGCCGCCGGGACCCCAGACCACGTCCTCGACTCCTTCGCCGACCTGCCCGCCCTTCTCGCCTCCGGTTCCGCCTCCGGTTCCGGTTCCGGCAGCCCCGGGACGTAGGCATTTCCCGTCCCCGCCTCCTCCGGGACGGTCCGCCTCGAAATCCCGATGCAGGTCTTCGTCTGCCCCGCCCCCGCGCGCATCATCGATAGGGAGGAGACACCTGGGAGCGGCCTGGGAAAGGTGATGAGGAATGAGGCTGTCGTTCCTGGAACCCCTGTACACGGAGTCCGGCCCGTTCGCCTCGGTGTACCTGGACACCTCGCGGGACACGGCGCAGTCCGACCGGGCCGTCGCCCTGCGCTGGCGCCGGTTGCGTGAGGAGCTCACCCGGCAGGGCGCGGACCGGGCGCTGCTCGGCGTACTGGAGGAAGCGGTCGGCGCGGACGCCGAGCTGCCGGGGACACACGGGCAGGCGATCTTCACGGCCGGCGGCTCGCTCGTCCTGGACGGGGAGCTGCCCCGGCCACCCGACCACGACTCGGCCCGTTACAGCACCCTGCCGGACACGATGCCGCTGGTCACCCAGCATTTGCCCGAGATCCCCTACCTGGCGGTGGTGGTGCACTACGGCGGGCTGCCGACGGCCGAGACGCACGGCTGGGTGACGGTGGAGGCGGAGTCCGGCACGTGGCCGGCCTCCACCGTGGCCCCGGGTGAGCGGCTGCACCACAACGTGGCGGTGGCCACCTGGCACCACAGCGCCGTCCAGCTGGGCCACCGGCTGGACGCCTGGGCACGGCGAACCCACGCCGACGCCGTCGTCGTCGCCGGGGACGCATGGGCGGGCAACGTCCTGGTCCGCCGACTGCCGCGCGCCCTGCGCGGCAAGGTCGTACGGTGCGGGGGCCCCACCCCGACGGATACCGGACGGGCCCTGCTGGAGCCGCAGCTCGGCAGCGTCTTCCGCGGCCGGATGGCCGAGCACGACCGGGACCTGGTGAACATCTTCATCGGCCGCCGGGCCCTGGGCGGGCCCGCGGCGGAAGGGCTGGAGGCCGCCCTGGCCGCCCTGCAGCGCGGCCAGGTCACGGCGCTGCTGCTGAACCACCCGCTCGCCGCCTCGCTGCGGCTGTGGACCGGTCCGCTGCCCACGCAGCTCGCCTTGACGGAGGAGGAGCTGGTCTCCTTCGGAGTGCGGGCGCCCCGCGAGGAACCCGCCGACGAGGCCTTGGTGCGGGCCCTGGTCGGCACCGCCGCCGAACTGGTCGTCGTACCGGAGGACGAGCTGGGTCTGGACGAGGGGATCGGGGCGCTGCTGCGGTACGCCGACCCCGGCACCCCGGCCTGACGGGTGCAATCCGATGTGTCCACGAGACTTCTCCCGAGAACCCGGTCCTCGCGGCCCGGACGGCGGAGGTGACCGACGCACGGCTGCTGGAGGCCGTCCGTGCCGTCCGCCGGCCTGCTTCGTCCCCGCCGCCGAGGCCGGCTCCAGCAGAATTCCGGTCACGGCCGCCGTCTTCCCCGCCCCCGACCCTCCCCGTACCGCTCCGGGCCCGGAATCCACCCGACCGGCCCAGGTGTGGCGGGCGGACGAGCGGGGTGCGTTCGACGGGTGGGTCGGCGGGCACGTGTCCGGTGGGCAGGGCACCCTGGAAAGGGGTGTGCCGTCGTGCACCGCTTTCGTCACACCTCCCCTCAAGCCTTCCTGAACCCCCTGGGGGACATCATGGAACTCGGCTTTCTCAAACCGCTCTTCGCCCGGCAAGGGCCCTGGGCCTCGGTGTACATCGAGACCACGCGCGCGACCGAGGACGCGCAGCGGATGCAAGCGCTCCGTGAGCGCGCGGTCGCGTCCCAGTTGATCGACGCGGGTGCCGACCCCTACACCGTTCGGGCCGTGGTGAACCGGCTCGCCGGGGAACCCGTCAGCGAGGCGCCGCCCGGCCGCGCACTGTTCGCTTCGGGCGCCGAGGTCGTACTGGACATCCCGCTGGGGAAGGTCCCGGTCGCCACCGAGGCGACCTGGTCGGTCCTGCCGCACGTCGCCCCGCTGGCCGGCCTGCGGGACGACGGGCCGAGCTGCCTGGTGGCGTACATCGACCGCACGGGCGCCGATCTGGAGCTGCGAGACGCCCACCGGCGGGATCCCGTGGGCCAGGCCCAGGGCCGGGAGTGGCCCGGTCGCGGGCACCGCAGCATGCCGGCGGACCGGGGCGAGTGGCACTACCGGAACAAGATCGAGAACGCCTGGAACGAGACGGCCGACATCATCGCGGCTGAACTGGCCCGGCAGTGGCTCGAGAACGGCGCCGAACTGATGGTGGTGCTGACCGGCGATCCTCGCGAGCGCCGGGCCGTCCGCAACCGGCTGCCCGAGCACATGCAGCCGATGACCGTCGAAGTCGACAGCGGCGCCAGGTCGCCCGGAGCCTCGAAGGACGCCCTCGACCGCGAGATCGCGCAGGTGCGCGAGAGGTTCGCCCGCGAGCGGCTCGAGAGCACCCTGGAGCGCTTCCGCATCGGCCGGGGCCGGCCCGGCGAGCACCGCGAGGCCACCGTGGACACCGGACCGGGCGAGGCGGCCGAGGGCGTGCCGGCCGTCGTGGACGCCGTACGCACCCACCAGGTGGCCACGCTGCTGCTCAGCCCCGACGGCTCCGACGCGGCGCGCGAGGTGTGGATCGGTCCCGGCGTGGACGAGGTCGCGGTGCAGCGCGGCCAGGCGGAGGCGATGGGCGTCAGCAAGCCCGTACGGGCGCGTGCGGACGACGCCCTGCTGCGGTCCGCGGCGGCGGCCGGCAGCGACGTCCTCGTCGTACCGGCGGGCATGCCCGGACCGGCGGGCGGCTTGGGGGCGGTGCTGCGCTGGACCATGTGACGGCTCGGCTGGAACATGTGACGGAGGGCCCCCGACCGATCGCGTCACTCGGCGAACGGGACGGCGCCGGGCCCGCGCCTCCCCCGCGTCGCCGTGCGCCGGCCGGGGCGAACCCGCCCGACGCGGCCGCGGCGCTCCGGGCCGTCGGCCGAGCTCACCCCCGTGAAGCTCGACCTCGACCCGGCCGGCACCGCCACCCCCTCGACACTTCAGTGGCGAGGAAGCATTGGTAACGTACACCAGAGTGACTGTCCGGCGTCAACCAAAGTGTTGCCGGGGCCGGCCCGAGAGGCTTCGAGAAACACTGTGGTGGGCAAGGACTCGGCATCACACCAAGGAGGTCGTGTACGTGGAGGATGACCAGTCGCCCACCTTCGCCCAGCTCCTGGACCACCTCTTCCGCGAGGTGCACCCCCCTTCGCGGGGGCCCTACACCTACGCGGAGGTCGCCGAGGGAATCCGCAAGGCTGCGACCGGAGAGGGGCGCGGGGTGACGGCGAGCGCCATCCAGCAACTGCGCACCGGCGCCAAGCGGAACCCGACGCGACACACCATCAAGGCCCTGGCCGACTTCTTCGGCGTACCGGCGGGCTACTTCGTCGACAGCGCGGCGGCCGAACGCACCAGGGCGGAGATCGACCTCCTGGCCGCCATGCGCGATCAGGACGTCCGCAAGGTGGCCCTGCGCGCCAACGGTCTGAGCGTCGACAGCCTGAAGATGCTGTCCACCGTGATCGAACAGGCCCGGAAGCTCGAAGGACTCACCACCGACGACCCCGCGCAGGACCTCGACCTGGACGACTGAACCGCGCACCGGGCGGCGACAACACGGTCCCCGCGCACCGATACGGCACCCCCTTGTGGTCGCTCAACGACAGGGGGGCATCAGGCGTTTCCCGGCACAAGCCCGGCATCCCGAGCCGCACGGCCCGACCGCGGCGGCACCCCGCCCTCGAAGCGGAGTCGCGAACATGTCAGCATTGGGGCGCGCGTACCGGGCTTCCAGGGAGAGTTGCACTCCGGCCGACCGCGCCCGACCGGCGTCACCAGAGTGAGGACATGGACCTTGAGCAGCTTCGCGCCACGTGTGAGGCGCGCGTCGAGGCGCTTCGACTCCCGCACCGCTTCAGCACCCGCGACCTCCGCGACGCCGTGGCCGAACAACGCGGACGCCCCATCATCCTGCGCCCCCTGAGCACCCTGGGCGCCATGGACGCTCCGTGCGGCATCCGCCTGGAGACCCCGGACGCCGACCTGTTGTTCTACGAGGAGGCCACCTCCCCCCTCCACCAGAACCACATCCTCGCCCACGAGATCAGCCACATCATCTGCGACCACCCCGGCAGCCTGGAACTGGACCAGGACACCCTGCACGCGATCGGGTTCAACCCCACCCTCGTGCAGCGCATGTCCGGCCGGACCAGCTACACCAGCGAGGACGAACGCGAGGCCGAGGTGATGGCCAGCGTGATCCGACAACTCATGTACCGGGGACGCGAAAGTCCGTCGATCCGGCCCGCCAGCGGCGCCGAGAGCTGGGACGCGCTGTTCGCCAAGCCGCACAGGAAGAAGCGCCACCGGAAATGATCAACATCCTGTTCACGGGCACGGCCGTCGTGCTGCTGTGCTTCGCCGCCTACTGGGTGCGAGGACGCGGCGGACACCGCCCCACGGGCACCTGGGCGATGGCGGCGCTGCTGACCTCGTTCGCCCTCGCCTTCGCCTCCTACGCCCCGGGCGTGGAGCGCGCGGTCGAATCGGTGGTCCCCCACGTCGCCCGACTCCTCAGCAACACCTTCACCCTGACGGCGGCCACCTCGGTCCTCGCCTTCCTCTTCCAGCTCAATCTGGAGCGCGAACGGGCCCGCCGGCAGATCCGACTGCGCGTCATCGCCCTCGCGATCTCCGTCGCCGGCATGACCGCCTTCTTCGCCGCCGAACAACTCACCGGACGAAACCCGGTGTTGTACGCGTGCTACGTGCTCATCTACATCTCCTACCTGGGGTACACGGCCAAGGACTTCCTGCTGCAGACCTGGGCCCAGTCCACGCGCTCGACCCGACGCAGTCAGCGCTGGGGCCTGCGCACGACCTCGGTCGGCTGTGGCTTCGCCCTCGTCTACGCCGCGTACAAGCTCTTCGCCCTGGTCTCCATCGGGCTCGGCCTGGGGCTCGTGCCCGACAACGCCCGGTGCTCGAGCCCGCTGACCCCCTTCCGCTGCACCTTCAGCGTGACCGCGCCCGCCGTCGCCGTCCTCCTCATCACCGCCGGACTCACCCTCCCCGCCCTGCTGTGGCCACTCAGCCAACTGCGCCGCCGTCGCTGGGAACGGAACTCGTTCACCGCGCTGGAACCCCTGTGGCGGGAGGTCACCTCGGCGGTCCCCGAGGTCGTGCTCGACCCGGGCAACACCGGGGCCGACACCCACGACCTCGACTTCCACCTGCACCGCCGGGTCATCGAGATCAACGACTGCGTGCTGGCCCTGCGCCGGTACCGCCAGGCATCGGTGCGGGACGCCGCGGCAGCCGAGGTCGCCCGCCGGGGCGCGGTCGGCACCCCCGAGGGCGACGCCGAGGTGGAGGCGGCGGTCATCGCCGCGGCGGTCGAGGCGAAGCGCGCCGGACTCCCACTCGACGGCGACGAGGCCCCGCCCGCCGCCGGCACCCGCTCCCGCAAGGGCGACCTCCCGGCGGAGACCGCGTGGCTGCTGCTCGTGGCCGACGCCCATGCGCGCCGCCCGGCACGCGAGAACGCGGGCGTGGCCTCGTGACCGCCCCGCGGCAGGACCCGCTGCGCGACCCGCGCTTCTTCGCCGACCCCTACCCCACCTACGACCGGCTGCGCGAAGGCTGCCCGGTGCAACGCATCCCCACCGGCTCCGGCGGGCACCACGCGTACCTGATCACCGGCCACCCCGAGGCCCGCGAGGCGTTCACCGATCCCCGCCTGTCCAAGGACACGGCCCGCTTCTTCGCCGACCGGCCCTCGAACCGCAACCTGCACCCGGCGATCTCCCGCAACATGCTGGCGAGCGACCCACCCGCGCACACCCGCCACCGGCGGGTGGCGACGCCCCTGTTCACCACCGGACGCGTCCGGGAACTGCGCCCGTACATCACCCGGGTCGTCGACGACCTCATGACCGCGTGGCGACCGGGCACGGAGGTCGACCTGGTGGCGGACCTGGCGGTACCCCTGCCGGTCACCGTCGTCTGCGAGCTGCTGGGAGTGCCGGAATCCGACCGCGCCACGCTCGCCGGCTGGTCCCACGACCTCTTCGACGCGACCGACACCGACCGCGTCGACGCCGCGTCGCACCGGATCGGCGACTACCTGACGCACCTCGTCGGCACAGCCCGCGCCACCCCCGGCGACGGCCCGCTCCACTCCCTCCTGCGCGACTGCGACGAGGGCGGCCTCGACCGGGACGAGACCGTCTCCCTGGCCGCCCTCCTCCTGGTCGCCGGGCACGAGACCACCACCCACTTCATCGGCAACGCCGTCCTGGCCCTGCTCCGGCACCCGGAGGCGTTCGACCGCCTGCGCCGGGACCCGGACCTGATCCCCGGCGCCCTGGACGAACTGCTCCGCTTCGACTCCCCGGTGAGCGTGGCCACCTTCCGTCACAGCACGGAGGACCTGCGCGTCGGCGGGGTCGACATCCCGGCGGGCTTCCCTGTGCTCATCGCCCCCGGGGCCGCGAACCGCGACCCGGCGGCCTTCCCCGACCCGCACCGCCTCAACCTCGACCGCGACGCCGGCGGCCACCTCTCCTTCGGCCACGGCATCCACCGCTGCCCGGGCGCCCCCCTGGCCCGCGCCGAGGCGGAAATCGCCCTCCGAACCCTGGTGACCCGCTTCCCTGACACCCGCCTGGCCATCCCCGCAGAATCCCTGACCTGGCGCCGAACCCGCCTCACCCGCGGCCTGACCACCCTCCCCCTCACCCTCACCTGACCCACCCCAACCACGGCGCCCGCCCCGCAACCGGCACCCGTACGGGCACGCGCTCCGCTCGCGCGCATCGTCGCCGCCGGCCTCATCGGGACCACCATCGAGTGGTCCCCGGCACGGCACCACCGGCAAGACGATCTGATGCGCGCAGACCCTCGCCGACGGAGGCCGCCCACCGGCAGGCTGACGCCCGGGCAGTCGCACCGCCACGGCAGTTCGAGTGCCGCACGGCGTCCACGGCGCGTGACCCGGGCGGGGGGGGGGGGGGGGCCGGGCCCCCCCCCCCCCCCCCCCCCTCCGGCTCCACTACGGAGCCGGACCCGTGTCACGTCGTCAGCGCTGCAGTGTCAGCAGACCCGGCCGGTAGGGCAGGAGGCCGTAGTCGACGCCGTCGGAGCTGGGGCTGCGTCCCTGGTAGAGCAACTGCAGGTTGCAGGGATCGACGGTCATGGTCTGATCGGCGGTGGTGCGGATCAGTTCGCCATGGCTGATGTCGTTGGTCCAGGTGGCACCGCTGTTGGCCTTGCCGGCGAAGGGGTTGCTCTCGGTCGCGGCCTGGGGTGTCCATGAACCGTTCAGACTGGTGGCCGTGAACGAGCGGAAAAAGCGGCCCTGCGAGCCCATCGCCTCGACGATCATGAGGTAGCGGTCCTGGCCCTGGAGCTTGTAGACCTGCGGGGCTTCGAACAGGTTGTTCGTCGTATCGCTCATGATCGTTGTGTAGGTCGAGCCGAAACTGCCCGGGAAGTTCCCGATCGGCATACTGGCCCGGTAGATCTTGCCGTTGTCACCGGCGAAGAACAGGTACATGTTCGTGCCGTCACCGATGATCGTCTGGTCGATGGGTGCTGCTCCGGTGCCGATGCTTCCGGAGAAGAGCTCCTGCGGTGATGACCAGCCGTTCGGGTTGGTGGGGTCGCTCGACGTCCGGTAGGAGAACGCGGTCGCACCCCACTGGTAGGTGAGCACCCAGATGTTCTTCGGCGCGAAGTAGAACAGCGTCGGCGCGACGGTGCCGGTCGACATCGTGTTCTGGCTGGCCGATCCCATCTCCGACCAGTTGGAGAACAGGCCGAAGTTCATCGAGCCCCAGTTCTTCCCCGTGTCGTGCGTCGTGGCGTAGACGAGTTGCTTGCCGTTGTAGGGGGCGACGGTGAAGTCCTTGAGCGAGACCCACCCCGACTTGGGCTGCGCCAGCGCGCCCGTCGATGCCCAGCGGTAGGTCGACGGAAGTTTGCACGGGCCGGGGGTGCCGCCGCCGACCGGGACGAGCTGCCACTGCTGGTTGGTGCCGCCCCAGTCGTCGTACTGGACGATGTTCGCGTTGTCGGCGGTGGAGGCGCCTTGCACCTCGAGGGCCTTGTTGCTGTGGCGCGCGATGAGCCTCACGTAGCCGTCCGAGCTCTCGGCCAGCCGCCACTGCTGGTTGGTGCCGTTCAGGTCGGTCCACTGGACGATCGAGCCGCCGTTGGCGGTGGACTTGTTGAGGACGTCCAGCACCTTGCCGGAGTGGCGGGACTTGATGCGGTAGTAGCCGCCGCCGGAGTCGACGAACTGCCACAGCTGCTGGTTCTGGTCGTTCCTGGTCCACTGGGTGATGCGCGCGCCGTCGTTGGTCGCCAGGTTGTAGACGTCCAGGGCCTTGCCGCTGTTGCGGTTGACAAGCGCATACGAGGCATTGGGGTCGACGGTCGCCGCGGCGGCGGGCGGGGCGCTGAGGAGAGTTGTCCCGAGCAGCAAGGACGACAGGACCGCGAGTACGAGACTCAGGATCAGGGGTGGATGGCGAAACCGCATCAGAAGAGCTCCTTCGGGGGGTGGGGGTGGGGGTGGGGCGGCCCCGGCGCACCCCGGGGCGGCCGCGGGGGGGAGTCGGGGACGGGATAGGGGGCCATTCGGCCGCCCATGCCCAAGCGTCGGTGGACCGCGCGCTCCAGCCGGGACACAGGCCC
>NZ_JBFAJR010000015.1:63535-100066 GCF_040655295.1 Streptomyces sp. NPDC050448
TCCGCCCACCCGCACGAGCCCCCGGGCGCCCGCCCCCCCGCCGCGCCCCGACGCACCGCGGAGCGGCCGCGTCGGGAAGTCGGGGACGGGATAGGTGTCAAGTCGGCCGCACATGCCGAAGCGTCGGTGCTCCGGGCGCTCCAGCCGTGACACTGCGCCGTGGTCGAGGTGGGAGAGGTCTGCGGCCTTCAGCCGTTCCAGCTGACGGCCGGTCGTGACGGCTGCGGCGAGGGCGCCGTCACGCCAGCGGATCCGCCAGGCGTCCAGGAGGTCGCTCTTGAGGCGGTGGGCCGCGATGTGGAACTCCTGCAGCCCGCCTTCGCGCAAGGCCAGGAAACCCTCCAGTGCCAGGTCGCGGCGGCGGCGGGCTGCCGCGGAACGGTCGCCGCTCAGGCCGGCCGCCCTGCCGTAGGCGTGGGGATCGGCCAGCACAGGCGCAGGGAAGGTGAAGACGGCGTCGCCCGCCTCGGGGAGTCCGCCGTTCTGCATGAGCACCACGAGGCGCAGGCCTCCGTCGTTGACGAGGCGGTGGACCGTGCCGGGGGTGAACCAGACGACGTCGCCGGGGAGCAGTGGGGTCTCGTCGAAACCGGAGGTGGTGAGGGTCTGTACGCTGCCCGCGCCGTCTATGACGACGTAGGCCTCGGAGCAGACGAGGTGCATGTGGGGCGTGCCGCCGCACAGCCCGTCGGCGGCCTCCCAGTCGTAGACGGTCAACCCGGAGATCCCCACGCCGCCGGGGAGCGGGGTCACCACGGGTGTTCCGCGATGTGGCGGGACAGGCGCCCGGCGGTCCACGCGCCGTCGGCCACGACGATCCGGTAGCGGCGCGACAGGGTGTCGCCGGGGGCCAGTGGCAGTTCCTTGTCGAACGCCAGGGACGGGTTGACGGCGGGGATGGGTTCACTGCGGACGAACCAGTGGCAGGGGGCGTCGGGGTCGTCCAGGAACAGGAGCGTGGAGGAGCGGTCGACCTCGTCGTGCGCGCCGATGAAGGCCAGCCAGTCGCCCTGCTCGCCCATCGCGGGGCCGATCACTTCGCCGCCGGCGAACTCGCGCGGGCCGCGCCAGAACAGGCCGGAGTATCCGGCGAGCTCTCTGCCCTGCGTGCCGGGGCTGCCGAACATCAGACCGCTGTCGCGGACGTTGGTCAGCGAGGTGGTGACGTCCAGGGTCCAGAAGTCGGCCCCTACGTCGTGTGCGGTCAGCGTGCGGCGCTCGTCGATCCAGTGCTCCCCCGCCATCGTGATCCAGGCCAGGGCTTCGGTGATCACGGCGCGGCCGGGGCCCGTTTCGGCGGACACGGCGAGGCTGTGCATCGTGCCGAGGTTCGGCAGGTCCACGTAGCCCTGGCCGCGCAGGTAGGTGCCGCCGCCCCAGAAGTTCTGCCCCGACACCCACGACGCCGTGATCTGGATGCCCTTGTGCCAGCGGTGGTCGTGCGGCCGGTACCCGGTGACCACGTCGCCGGCGAGCGTGCGCACCGGATGCAGGTAGGGCTTCGGCGCCTCGAAGGGGTCCATGACCGGCCGGTGCACGTACCGGAAGAGGTCGACGTCGCGAGCCCGGACGGTCAGCGAGTCCTCGTTCTCGAGGAGTTCGAACGTCACCGGAACACCCCCGGGCGCCCTCCGTTGAGCGAGCCGTAGAACGGGTCGGCCGCTTCGATCTCTGCGCGCCGGACCGGCAGGCCGGTGATCGCGGCCTTGTACAAGGCGGTGACCAGTTCCATGGTGGGCCTGCCGAGATCGGGCCGGATCCCCGCCTCGTAGTCGTCCAGGAAGGCCGCGAGCTGGGCGGTGTGCGAGCTGGGCACGTCGTCCGGCGGGTCCCACTTCACGCCCGGCGACCTTGTGGTGAAGGTCCAGTCCGCGTTGGAGTAGCCGTACAGGTGCCGCAGCTCGACCGTGGCGTCGGTGAGATCGAAGCGCAGGTAGCTCTCCTCGCGAGGGGAAAGGACGCTGTTGACGACCGTCGCGACGGCTCCGTTGTCGAACCGGACCAGGGCTGCGGAGACGTCCTCGGTCTGGACCTCGCGCGCGAGGCGGCCGGCCATCGCGCGTACCTCGGTCCATTCGCCGAGCACCGCGAGCATCAGGTCCATCTGGTGGATGCCGTGGCCCAGGGTCGGGCCACCGCCCTCGCTCTCCCAGGTGCCGCGCCAGGGCACGTCGTAGTAGGCGTCATCGCGGTACCACGCCGTGACGCACTGCGCGACGAGCGGACGGCCCAGGGTCCCGGCCGTGATCCGGTCGCGCAGGTACCGGGACCCCGAGCCGTACCTGTGCTGGAACACCGCGCCCGCGAGGGCGGGCCCTTCGGCGGCACAGATCCGGTCGAGCTCGGCCAGCGACAGGGCCACCGGCTTCTCGCACCACACCCACGCCTGCGACTCCAGGCAGGCCACGGCCTGTTCGGCGTGCAGGAACGGAGGCGTGCACAGGTGCACGAGGTCCGGGCTCTGCTCCTTGAGCATGGTGTGCAGGTCGGTGTAGACCGCGGGGATGCCGTGTTCGGCCGCGAACGCCTCGGCGCGCGCGGCGTCCACGTCGACGGCTGCCACGATCCGGGCCCGGTGCGCCTGCGCGCGGAGGGCCGGAACGTGGCAGATGCCCGCGATCCCGCCCGTTCCGACGATCGCCGTCCTGATCATCCGCCCAGCACCTCCTTGATCGAGTGGTAGGCGGGCTTGGGCAACAGGTTCTCGTCGTAGGGCAGCGCCGCGCCCTCGCCGGGGAAGACGGAGGGGATCCACGAGTACCTGTCCGTGTAGTCCCAGATGGTGACTCCGACGCACTTCTTGACCGCCAGGCAGGCCTTGACGTAGTCGGCGTACCAGGTGGCCTGGGTGGCGAGCTTTTCCGGGGTCGCGGGGAGGGCCATCCGGATGTCGAGCTCGGTCACCGCGACGTCGACCCCGAGGCCGGCGAAGCGCTCCATGTTCTGCTGGACGTCGCCGGGGAAGCCGTACTGGAGCGCCAGGTGGCCCTGGATGCCGAAGCCCTCCACCGGGACCCCGTCGGCCTTCAACTGCTTGATCAGGGTGTAGTAGGCGTCGCTCTTGGGGCCTGTGCCGTCGACGTTGTAGTCGTTGAGGTACAGCTTGGCGTGCGGGTCGGCCTCGTGGGCCCAGCGCAGGGCGTCGGCGATGTAGCCGGGGCCGAGCGTCTTGTAGAAGAGCGATTCGCGGTAGGTGCCGTCCTCGTTGAAGGCCTCGTTGACGACGTCCCAGTGGATCACTTGACCCTTGAAGTGCCGGACCTCCGTCTGGATGTGGTTCTTGAGGACGGCGCGCAGCTCGTCGGCGCTCCAGGTGCCCTCGGTGAGCCATGCGGGGAGCTGGTTGTGCCAGATGAGGGTGTGACCGCGGACCTTCTGGTGGTGGGCCTTGGCGAACGCGACGACCTTGTCGGCGTCGGTGAAGTCGAAGACGCCGCGCTCGGGCTCGGTGGCGTACCACTTCATGGCGTTGCCGGGGGTGGTCTGGCCGAATTCGCTGCCGAGGAGCTTCAGGTAGGCGGCGTCGGTGAACTCGGGGTTGTCGGTGGCAGAGCCGAAGTACTTGTGGTGCTTCGCGGCCAGTTCGCCGAGCGTCCTGGTACGGGGCTCGGCGGCTGCGGGCGCTGCGGCGAGACCGGCCGAGAGGCAGATGGCGGCGGACAGGGCGGTGAGAATCCGGGACATGGGAACGGACATGTGAAGGGACATGTGAAGGGACATGTGAAGGGACATGGCGGGTTACTCCTCGGGGTGCAGGCGGTTCAGTCGAGGACGATCGTGGTCAGCGCGCGCGGGGCGAGAGTCGCCGTGAGGGTCGTGCCATGCGTGGAGACGATGTCGGCCGGGGTGATCGAGCGGGTCCCGTCGGTGACGTAGCCGTCGGGGTGCCGGTCGTGCCCGCCGCGAAGGGAGAACTCGGTGGAGCTTTCGGTGGTCGCGGTGTTGAGGATTTCGATCACGCGGCTGCCGTCGGTGTTGCGGAAGGCCGTGATCTGCAGTGCCGGGTCGGCGTTCGTGACCGGCACGCGGACGGCGCCGGGTCGGATGAAGCGGCTGAAGGCGGCCAGGGCCCAGTACCGCTTGGACACCCGGTAGTCGTCACCGGGGTTGGCGAGCTGGATGAGCCCCCGGGTCGCGCCGAGGGACGCGCCGGTCCAGTAGACGTAGGCACTGGCGTTGCCGACGGTCAGGGTGTTCTGGATGTCGGCGGCGACGGCGAGACCGTCGTAGCCGCTGCCGTCGTCCCAGTTCTCGTTCCAGGTGGCGCCGTCCGGAGACCATTCCGACATCCACACGGGCTTGACGGTCGGCTGCGGGACCGCGGTCGGACCGCTGTAGCGGTGGCCGGTGACGGTCCGCACGGACTTGCCGGCGGCGGGGTCCGCCTCGATGGCCTCGGTGTAGGCGACCTGCCGGTCCCAGCCCGCAGCGTCGCAGCAGACCAGCTCGGTCTTCAGTCCGGATGCGCGGACGGTCGGCCCGAGCACCTTGAGGAAGTCGACGGCCTGCTGCGGGGTGAACCGCATCGAGGCGTAGGTCGCCGTCCAGTCGGGTTCGTTGGTGAATCCCAGGTCGGTGATCCCGATGCCTTCCTGACGGTAGAACTTCGCGTACTGCACGAGGTAGTTCGCGTAGGCCTGACGCCATTCGGGCCGCAGCTCGCCGCCGTTGTTCTCGCTCCCGTTGGTCTTCATGAAGGCCGGGGCGCTCCAGGCGTCGGCGTAGAACCGTTTGACGCCGTAGGCCTTGGCCTCCTTGGCGAGCCAGACCTGGCCGCCGTCCCAGCCGTCCCAGACGTACTTCGGTGTGGCGTCCGGCCCGCCGGGATCGGTCGGCAGGATCGTCGGCATGTGGTCGTAGACCCTGTCGGTCGACGACCCGATGCCCAGGCGCAGGATCGAGAGGCCCGCGCCCTTGTCCTTGTTGAGCAGCAGGTCGAGCACTTCGCGCTGCTTGGCCGGGCTGAGGCCGCGCGCGCCGTGCAGCAGGTCGGCCCGCTGGAAGGCCATCGAGAAGCCGAATCCGTCGATGGGCTGGAGCGCTGTGCGGAAGTCGATGCCGTTGCGCGCGGGGGCGGCCACAGCCTGCGATGTTAGCGCTAACAAAATGGGGACTGCCAGGGCCATCAGGCGTTTCACAATGTCTCCTCGGGGGTGGAGGTCGCGCGGGACGGGTCAGCCCTTGGTGGCGCCCGCCGTGAGGCCGCCGATCAACTGCCGCTCGGCGACGGCGTAGAACGCGAGCGCGGGGACCATGGCGAGCACGATGTAGGCGAGGACGAGCGCGTAGTCGGTCGAGTACTGGCCCTGGAACTGCTGGACTCCGACCGGGACGGTCTGCCATTTCGGGTCGTTGAACACCAGCAGCGGCAGGAAGAAGTTGTTCCAGCTCGCGACGATCGCCAGCACCGACACCGTGCCGAGCGCCGGACGCGCCATCGGCAGCAGGATCTTCCAGAAGAAGCGGAACTTGCCGCACCCGTCCATGATGGCTGCCTCCTCGACCTCCGCCGGGATGGTCCGGAAGAAGCCGCGCAGGATGATGATCGTCATGGGGAGCCCGAAGGCCGCCTGCGGGAGGATCACTCCGAGCGGGTTGTCGAGCAGGTCGAAGTTGCGCAGCAGCAGGAACAACGGCAGGACGGCCACGGCGAACGGGAACATGAGCCCGATCGTGAACAGCGTGTAGAACAGCTCCCTGCCCCGGAAGGCGTAGCGGGCCAGCGCGAACGCCGCCATCGCGGAGGCCGCCACCGTGCAGCACGTCGTGCCGATCGCGATGCCCGCGCTGTTGGCGATCTGCCGCCAGAACATTCCGTCGCCGAGAATGCCGGTGTAGTTGCCGGTCTTCCAGTGTTCGGGCAGCCCGAACGGGTTGGTCGTCAGCTCGCCGGTGCTCTTGAACCCGGAGATCACAGCGTAGACCAGCGGCACGACGACGAACGCGCCGATCAGCCAGACCACGGCGTGCAGCGACAGGCCTCGTACCGTCCTGCGTGCGTTCATCGGCCACCTCCCGAGGTGACGGCCCCACTCAGGTCACGGCGGAGCACGTAGCGCTGGTAGAAGAGGGAGAAGACCAGGCTGATCATGAACAGCACCACGCTGATCGCACTGGCGTAGCCGACCTGGTAGCGCTTGAACCCGAACTGGAACATCGAGATGGCCATCGTCTCGGAGGAGTGGTTGGGCCCGCCCGCCGTCATGACCCACACCAGGTCGAAGAGTTGGATGGCCCCGATGATCGAAAGGAAGGCGCTGATCCGGATCGTCGGGCCGAGCAACGGCAGCGTCACGTGCCGGAAGCGCTGCCATGCGCCCGCGCCGTCGATGGAGGCGGCCTCGAGGATCTCGCTCGGGATGCTCTGCAGTCCGGCGAGGAAGAGCATCATGTGGAAGCCGAAGTACTTCCAGGTCATGACCACGAACAGGGTCGGCATGACCGTCGAGGGATCGGCGAGCCACTTCCCCTGCAGCCCCTCCAGGCCGAGGGCGCCGGCGAGATGGTCGGCCATGCCGGCACCGGGAAGGAAGATCATCGTGAAGAGGACCGCCGTGACCACCTCGGACAGGATGTACGGCGCGAAGAACAGCATCCGGTAGACGGCCCGGCCGCGCAGCCGCTGGTTGAGCAGGACCGCGGTGAACAGCGCGAACGGCAACTGCACCGTGATCGACAGGGCGATGAGGTACAGCCCGCGCTTCAGATCGCCGAGGAAGACCTGATCGCGGAAGAGCGTGGCGTAGTTCTCGAAGCCGATGAAGTCGTCCAGGGGGCCGATTCCGCCCCACTTGAAGAAACCGGTATAGACGGCGACGGCGATCGGTGCCAGGACGAAGACGAGGAAGAGGACCAGAGCCGGGACGAGGAACCACGCGACCGACGCCCAGCTTCCCAACCCGCGCAGGGGCGACCGTGCCGGGGGCTGCGGGCGCGCCGGCATGGCGTCCTTCGTCCGCTCCTTGGTCAGGGTGGACACGGAGCTAGGCACCCTTCGCAGCCTCGGTGATCGACTTGGTGACCTGCTCGGGCGTCTTCTTGCCCGCGATGAGGTCGGCGACGCTGTCGTTGACCTCCTGGCCCACCGCGGGCGGGTAGGCCTGGTCGAGGAAGAGCTGGAAGCCCGTCGCCTTGGCCAGGCTGTCGGCCACCACCTTTCTGTTGGGCTCGGTGAGCTGGCTCTCCGCGCCCTTGACCACCGGCAGGTAGCCGTTGGAGGCCAGCAGCTTGGACTCGTTCTCCAGCACGAAGAACTTCAGGAAGTCCAGCGCCTCCTTCGGGGCGCCCTTGCGCAGCGCGAAGCCGCCGCCACCGCCGAACACCTCGGTGGCCTGGCCGACGCCGCCGTCGACCGTCGGGAAGGGGAAGAAGCCCAGGTCCGCTCCGAGGTCCGCGCCCGCGTCCTTCTGCACCGACGGTGCCCACTGCCCCATCAGCTCCATGGCGGCCTTGCCGTTGCCCATGGTCGCGGCCTGGCCGCCGGGGGTGGAGTAGCCAGCGCCGAGGAAGCCCGTCTGGAACGGCTGGAGGTCGACCAGCTCCTTGAGGTGGGTGCCCGCCTGGACGAAGCCGGCGCCGGTGAAGTCCTTGGTGGTCGCGGCCTGCTGCAGCGCGGGGAGGCCTGCAACGCGCATCGCGAGGTAGGCCCAGTAGTAGTGGCCCGGCCATTTCTCCTTGCCCGCGAGGGCGATCGGAGTGACGCCCGCCGCCTTGAGCTTCTTGACGTCTTCGAGGAACTCGGCCCAGGTGGCCGGCGGAGCGGTGATCCCGGCCTCGGCGAAGAGCTTCTTGTTGTACCAGAAGCCGACCATGCCGACGTCGTAGGGCACCCCGTAGGTCCGGCCCTCGAACTGATAGGCCTGCAGCGAGACCGGGGTGAGGTCGGACGACCAGCCGAACGCCTCGGTGAGGTCCTCGACCAGCCCCGCGTCGACCTGCTGCCGCAGAACACCGCCGCCCCAGGTCTGGAAGACGTCGGGGAGCTTGCCCGATGAAGTGTTGGCCGTCAGCTTGGACTTGAACGCCTCGTTCTCCAACGAGGTCGTCTTGATCGTGATGTTCGGGTGAGCGGTCGTGAACGCCGAGGAGATCTGCGGGAACAGAGACTTGCCCGGTTCCGTCGTGGCGATGTTCCACCACGCGAAGGTCACCTTGCCGTCGGCCGCCGACCCCGAGCCGGAGCCCCCGCCGCCGCAGGCCGCGGTGAGCGAGACGGACAGAGCGGTCAGGCCCGAGAGCGCGAGGAAGCTTCGTCGACTCGGGGGTGTGCTGGCCATGGGACCTCCGGGGTGGTGAATGCCGGTTCAGTTCGAAAATGTTTCGTAACATTCTCGAATTCGTGCTGCCACAAACTAGGAACGTGAAGCCCACCGGTCAAGCCTTCTTACCGAATTCCCCTCGACAGCAGCCCTCTTGCGGCTTGACAACCAGGTCACGCCAACCGGAAACTCTTCGAAAGTTTGCGATACCTGTCGCTAACCCAAGGCCGTCCGCACGGAGGAGAGAATTGAGCGAGCAGCGCCCGACCCTGGCCGTCATCGCCGCTGAGGCGGGAGTCTCCCAGGCCACCGTGTCCAAGGTGGTCAACGGCCGCTCCGACGTCGCACCCGCGACACGCGAACGGATCGAGAGCCTGCTGCGCTCCCACAACTACCTCCACCCCGGAGCGCAGGCCAGGGCCCGCAGGTCCGGCCTGGTCGACCTGATCATCGGCGGTCTGGACAGCGCGTGGGCAGTGGAGATACTGCGCGGCGTCGAAGCCGAGTGCGCCCAGCGGAGCGTCGGCACCGTCGTATCGCTCGTCCCGCCGGGCGAGGCCACGCCTTCGAGTTGGGCCGCACTGCCGGTCCTGCACCACAGCGACGGCGTCATCCTCGTCACCGCCTCGGTCACCCAGGCCCAGCGCGCCCAGGTCGAACAGGCCGGGGTGGCACTCGTCGTCATCGACCCGATCGACCTGCCGGGCAACGGTGTGCCGAGCATCGGCGCGACCAACTGGGCGGGCGGCCTCGCCGCCACGGAACACCTGCTGGAGCTGGGGCACCGCCGGATCGCCGCGATCGGCGGGCGCAAGGAGATGCTCTGCAGCCAGGCCCGCATCGACGGGTACCGCGCCGCGCTGGAGCGGGCCGGGATCGAGGTCGACCGCGACCTGATCCGGTTCGGTGACTTCCAGCACGAGGGCGGGTTCCAGCGCGCCCGGGAACTGCTCGCCCTCCCCGAGCCGCCGACCGCCGTCTTCGCCGGCAGCGACCAGCAGGCGATGGGCGTCTACGAAGCCGCCCGGCAGGGCGGACTGAGCATCCCGCAGGACCTCAGCGTGGTCGGCTTCGACGACCTGCCGATGTGCGAATGGCTGTCCCCGCCGCTGACGACGGTGCGTCAGCCGCTGGAGGAGATGGGCCGGCTCGCCGCCCGCACACTCTTCCAACTCCTGGACGGCCAGCCCCTGGTCAGCCCCCGGATGGAGCTCTCGACCGAGCTCAAGGTCCGGCTCTCCACCGCCCCGCCCCGTTCCTAGGAGAACTCCTTGACCGAGCCCTGGCGTGACCCCCTCATGCCCGCGTCCAAACGAGTCGCCGATCTGCTGAAACGGATGACGCTGGAGGAGAAGGCGGGTCAGCTCGCCGGCTTCTGGGCGCTGCCCTCGGATCCGGGCGCACCCGTCGCGCCGATGGAGGACGATTCCGGCGAGTCCGCGCCCGGCCTCGACGACATCGTCGCCCACGGCCTCGGCCAGCTCACCCGGGTGTACGGAACCGCGCCGATCACCGCGGAAGCCGGGATGGAGCGGCTCGCCTCGCTCCAGCGGCAGGTGACCGGATCCGGCCGGTTCGGGATACCAGCGGTCGCTCACGAGGAGTGCCTGACCGGGTTCATGACGTTCGGAGCGACGGTCTTCCCCGGACCACTGGCCTGGGGCGCCTCCTTCGATCCCGGACTCGTGCGCCAGATGGCCGCCGCCATCGGTGCGGGGATGCGGCGGGTCGGCGTCCACCAGGGGCTGGCTCCGGTGCTCGACGTGGTCCGCGACTACCGGTGGGGCAGGACCGAGGAGTGCATCGGCGAGGACCCCTATCTCGTCGGAGCGATCGGCACCGCCTATGTGCAGGGCTTGGAGGGCTCCGGGATCGTGGCGACGCTCAAGCACTTCGCCGGGTACTCGGCCTCGCGCGGCGGCCGGAACATGGCTCCCGTCGCCTCGGGACCGCGCGAGTTCGCCGACGTACTGGTCGAGCCCTTCGTACGGGCACTGCGCGAGGGGGGCGCCCGGTCGGTGATGAACAGTTACACCGACGTGGACGGCGTTCCGGTGGCCGCCGACGAACGGCTGCTGACCGAACTGCTCAGGGGCGAGCTGGGGTTCAGCGGTGTGGTCGTCGCCGACTACTACGCCGTCTCCTTCCTGGAGACCCGGCACGGTGTCACCGGCTCGCGGGGCGCGGCCGGCGCGCTGGCGCTGACCGCCGGAATCGACGTCGAGCTGCCCACGGCCCGGTGCTACGGCGAGCCGCTGACCGAACTCGTGCGGGCGGGGAGCGTGCCCGAGGAGCTCATCGACCGGGCCGCGGAACGGGTCCTGCTCCAGAAGGCCGAGCTCGGCCTGCTCGACCCCGACTGGCAACCCGTCAAGCCCGAGCCGGTCGACCTCGACCCTCCGGAGAACCGGGCACTGGCCAGGCTCCTGGCCGAACGGTCCACCGTGCTGCTCGCCAACGACGGCATCCTGCCGCTGCGGCCGTGCCGGGTCGCGATCAGCGGGCCTTACGCCGACGACCCCCAGTCCTTCCTCGGCTGCTACTCCTTCCCCAACCACGTCGCGCTTCCCGGCGACCTCGGGCTGGAGATCCCGACGCTCGGCGAGGCGCTCACGGCTGCCGGGTTCACGGTCACCGAGGAGGATCCGGACGTGAACCTGCTCGTGCTCGGGGACCGGGCCGGCATGTTCGGCCGGGGCACCTCCGGAGAGGGCTGCGACGCCGAGACCCTCGACCTGCCCGGCGACCAGGCCGCACTCGCCTCCGCCGTTCTGGACTCGCAGGTGCCGACCGTCCTGGTCCTCGTCTCCGGACGGCCCTACGCGCTCGGCACGCTCGCCGAGCGCGCATCGGCCGTGGTACAGGCCTTCTTCCCCGGCGAGGAGGGCGGGACGGCGCTGGCCCGGATCATCAGCGGTGCCGCGGAACCGTCCGGGCGGCTGCCCGTCTCCATCCCCCGCCAGGTCGGCGGCCAGCCCGGCACCTACCTGCACGCCAGGCTCGGCGGGCACACCGACTGGAGCTCGGTGGACCCGACCCCGCTGTTCCCGTTCGGCCACGGGCTGAGCTGGACCAGCTTCACCTGCACGGAGCTCTCCGTGGATCCCGTCGCCGCGACGGACGGGGCCGTCGCCGTTTCGGTCACCGTACGCAACGTCGGCGAGGTGGCCGGGACCGAAGTGGTCCAGCTGTACCTCTCCGACCCCGTGGCGTCCGTCGTCCGGCCGCAGCGGTGGCTCGCCGGATTCGCCAGGGTCGAACTGCGGCCGGGCGCGGCCTCCCGGATCACCTTCTCTGTCCATGCCGACCGGACCTCCTTCACCGGGCTCGACCTGCGCAGAAGAGTGGAGCCCGGGGAGATCGGCGTGGCCGTCGGACGGTCCAGCGGCGATCTTCCGCTCCAGGGCTCCTTCACTCTGGAGGGCCCCGTACGTCACCCTGCGGCCGACCGGGTGCTGTCCGTGCCGGTCGAGATCGTCCCGGCTCCATGACCAGTGACTTCGGTGAGCCCGTGCTGCCCGGGTTCCGGCCCGACCCGTCCGTCTGCCGGGTGGGAGCGGACTACTACCTGGTGACGTCCAGCTTCGAATGGTTCCCGGGCCTTCCCGTGTTCCACAGCCGCGACCTCGTGAACTGGCGGCGCATCGGCTCCGCGCTCGACCGGGCGTCCCAGCTCGACCTCGACGGGTGCGAGCCCTCTCGGGGTCTGTTCGCGCCGACGATCCGGCACCATGACGGGGTCTTCCACCTCGTCTGCACGCTGATGGACGGCCCGGGTCATTTCGTCGTCACCGCGACCGACCCGGCGGGGCCGTGGTCGGAGCCCCACTGGTTGGAGGGCGAGGGCTTCGACCCGTCGCTGTTCTTCGACGACGGGCCGGACGACGGCGAGGGGCACGGGGACGGCGAGGGCGACGGCGGCGAGGGCGACGGGGACGGGGACGGCCGGGCCTGGTTCACGGCCGCACGAGTCGTGGACGAAGCCGCGGGCCGCACCGAGATCTGGATGCGCGAATACCTTCCCCAGGAACGACGGCTGACGGGACCCGAGCACGTCCTGTGGTCGGGGAGCCACCCCGGCGCCCGGTGGTCGGAAGCCCCGCACCTCTACAAGACCGGCGGCACCTATCTCCTGGTCACCGCCGAGGGCGGCACCGATGTGGACCACAGCGTGGTGGCCGCCCGCGCCGACCGCGTGACCGGCCCCTACGAGGGCGCCCCCGGCAATCCGGTGCTACCGCCCGCCAAGGGTCCGGTCACCTGCACCGGGCACGCCGACCTCGTCCAAACCCCGAACGGCGACTGGCGGGCCGTCCTGCTGGGCGTCCGCCCGGGCTCCGCCCTCGGCCGCGAGACCTTCCTCAGCCGGATCACCTGGGACGCGGGCTGGCCGGTCTTCTCCCCCGTCGTCCACGCCGGCCTCCGCCGCCCCGTCCACGACGACTTCGCCACGCTCTGCGCGGACTGGAGCAGCCTGCGCACACCCACGGAGCGGTTCTGGACCACCGGCGACGGGATCCGCCTCCAGCTCCGCCCCGAACGCCTCGGCGAACGCACCGTCCCGTCCCTCCTGGCCCGCCCCCAGGAACAGCCCGACTGCGACGTCTCCACCGAACTGCACTTCACCCCCACCGCACCGGAGGAACAGGCGGGCCTCGCCGTAGTCCTCGACGACGAAACCCATCTCCTCTTCCTCCGCACCGCGGAAGGAATCAGCCTCCGCCGCGGGGCCGAGGTCCTGGCCGGCGTTCGCGTCCCCCCGGGTCCCATTCGCCTGGGGGTCCGCATCCGCGGCTTCAGCCACACCTTCGCCCACGCGGCACCCGACGGAGCCTGGCAGGACCTGACCACCGTCGAAGCCACCTTCCTCACCCCGCTGTTCACCAGCATCCAGCTCGGCCTCTACGCCACCTCCAACGGCCGTCCCTCCACCAACCAAGCCCACTTCACGTGGTTCGACATCACTTACCCGAGCCCACAGGAACCGCCGGGCAGGCGCTGGCATCGCTGATGCCGCGGGCAGGTGGCGGTCAGCGTCCGCCACCTGCCCGTTCGCACCTCACGTCCCGCCCAGCCGACCCCGTTGACCTCGGTGTACGTGGCCGCGATGCACGCCGCCGGAGCGGATCGATCGCCTGGACCAGCTGCGCGCGGTGCGCGGGACGGCCTTGTCGCCGCCGCCCGTCGAAGGTATTGACACCTCAATTGTGAGCGTTAACACTCGTGCGCAGCAGGTGGCCGCCGCACCGACCTCGCAGCCGCCGGTCGAAGCCCGGCAGTCCTTGTGCGCGGCACCCTCATCTCTCACGGACCATGGAGTTCGCCATGCCTGTTCCGCCCTTCAGCCGCCGCGCCGTGATCAAGGCGACTGGTGTCGCGGCCGTAGCCGCGGCTGTCGGCCCCGTACTGAACGCCGTCTCCGCCGCGGCGCAGACGCCCCCGGTCAGGTCCGACGTCGGAGTGTCGGCGTTCCCGTTCGATCTGGGTCAGGTCCAGCTCACCAGCAGCCGCTGGCTCGACAATCAGAACCGCACCCTGGCCTATCTCCGCTTCATCGACGTCGACCGCCTGCTGTACAACTTCCGCTCCAACCACCGGCTCTCCACCAACGCCGCGGCCCCGACCGGAGGATGGGACGACCCGGCGTTCCCCTTCCGCACCCACGTGCAGGGCCACTTCCTCACGGCATGGGCCCAGGCCTACGCCGCGGTCGGGGACACCACCTGCCGCGACAAGGCCGACCGCATGGTGGCCGAACTCGCCAAGTGCCAGGCCAACAACTCCACCGCGGGCTTCTCCGCCGGCTACCTGTCGGGCTTCCCCGAGGCCGACTTCACCAGCCTTGAAGCAGGCACGCTGAACAACGGGAACGTCCCGTACTACTGCGTCCACAAGACCATGGCCGGTCTGCTCGACGTGTGGCGCCTCATCGGCAACACGCAGGCCCGCGACGTGCTCCTCGCGCTCGCCGGCTGGGTCGACCGGCGCACCGCCGCGCTCAGCCAGAGCACGATGCAGTCGTTGATGGGCGTCGAGTTCGGCGGCATGAACGAGGTGCTGGCCGACCTCCACCAACAGACCGGCGACGCACGCTGGCTGACCACCGCCCAGCGGTTCGACCATGCGGCGGTCTTCGACCCCCTCGCCGCGAACCTGGACCAACTGAACGGTCTGCACGCCAACACGCAGGTGCCCAAGTGGATCGGAGCCGCCCGCGAGTACAAGGCCACCGGGACGACCCGCTACCGCGACATCGCCGCCAACGCGTGGACGATCTGCACCACCTCGCACACGTACGCCATCGGCGGTAACAGCCAGGCGGAACACTTCCGGGCCCCGAACGCCATCTCCGGCTTCCTCGTCCCCGACACCTGCGAGCTCTGCAACTCCTACAACATGCTCAAGCTGACCCGAGAACTGTGGCAGCTGGACCCGGGCCGGGCGTCGTACTTCGACTTCTACGAGAAGGCGCTGATCAACCACGTCATCGGAGCCCAGAACCCGGCCGACCCGCACGGGCACGTCACCTACTTCACCCCCCTCAACCCGGGCGGCCGCCGCGGCAAGGGCCCGGCGTGGGGCGGCGGCACCTGGAGCACCGACTACGACACGTTCTGGTGCTGCCAGGGAACGGGCGTCGAGTCCAACACAAAGCTGATGGACTCCATCTACTTCCACGACGGCAGCACCACCCTCACCGTGAACCTGTTCCTCCCCTCCGTCCTGGACTGGACCCAGCGAGGCATCACCGTCACCCAGACCACCTCCTACCCGGCCGACGACACCACGACGCTCAAGGTCACCGGCGGCGTCGGCGGGACCTGGTCGATGCGCGTCCGCATCCCCGGATGGACTTCGGGCGCCACCCTCAGCGTCAACGGCGTCGCCCAGACCGTCACGGCCAGTCCGGGCACCTACGCCACGCTCACCCGGTCCTGGGCCTCCGGCGATACCGTCACCGTGAAGCTCCCCATGCGCGTGGCCCTCCAGGCCGCCAACGACAACCCCGGTGTCGCGGCGATCACCTACGGCCCCGCCATCCTCGCCGGCAACTACGGCAGCGCCAAACTGTCCTCCCTCCCGGCCCTGGACCCCTCCTCGATCACCCGAACCAGCAGCACCGCCCTCGCCTTCACGGCCACCGCCAACGGAACGAAGGTCGACCTCGCCCCCTTCCACGACGCCCAGGGTTTCAACTACACCGTCTACTGGCGGACCGACAGCCCCGGCTTCCGTCTCGTCAACGCGGCCAGCGGACTCGTCCTCGGCATCCGTGACATGTCCACCGCCGACGGGGGCCTCGCTCTGCAGTGGACCGACTCCGGCACCGCCGACCACGACTGGCTCCTCCTCGTCGACGGCACCGCACTGCGGCTGCGCAACGTCAACAGCGGCAAGGTCCTCGGCGTGAAGGACATGTCCACCGCCGACAACGCCCCGATCCTCCAGTGGGCCGACACCGGCACCGCCGACCACCGGTGGACCGTCGTCGACGCCGGCAACGGCTACCACAAGCTTCGCAACGTCCACACCGGCAAGCTGCTCGGCATCGAAGGCGGCGCCACCGCCAACGGCGCCGCGGCCGTACAGGTGCCCGACACCGGAGCCCCCGCCGGCCAGTGGCAGTTCGTCCCCGACGGCGCCAGGCGCATCCAGAACGTCGCCAGCGGGCGGGTACTCGGCGTGCGGGACATGTCCACCGCCGACGGCGGCCTCGCCGTCCAGTGGGACGACAACGGCACCGCCGACCATCTCTGGACGGCCGTCGTCGACACCGGCGGCCACCTGCGCCTGCGCAACTCCCACAGCGGCAAGGTCCTCGCCGTGGAGAACAGCGGCACCGCCAACGGCGCCCGGATCGTCCAGTGGGCGGACAACGGCACCGACGACCACCGGTGGCGCCTGCGCCACGGCGGCGGCGACACCTTCAGGATCCAGTGCGCCGACAGCGGCCGCGTCCTCGGCGTCTCCGGCGCCTCCACCGCCCAGGGAGCACAGACCGTCCTCTGGGACGACAACGGCACCGCCGACCACCTGTGGCGATTCATCTGACCCCGCGCCGAGTCCCCCGATCGCCACAGGCCGCTCGCGGCGAAGGGAGATCGAGTGGGAGGCGCTCGCGTCAGATCGGGCCGACCCTGCCGGAAGCGCCCACCGGTCAGGCGGACGCGGGCAGATCGGGGGCGGACTCGCGCACGGTCAGGCGGGTCGGGAGGATCAACGGGCTGGGGCGGTGTCCTTCGACGGCACTGACCAGCATCCTGGCCATCTCCCGCCCCAGCGCCCGTACCGGCTGATGGACCGTGGTCAGCGGCGGGCTGGTGTGCCGGGCGCTCGCCAGGTCGTTGAAGCCGATCACCGCGACGTCCTCGGGCACCCGGAGCCCCCGTTCCCGCAAGGTGCGCAGAGCGCCGATGGCCATCGCGTCGGAGGCCGCGAACACCGCGTCGGGATCGGGGTGCGCCCGGAGCAGCCGCTCCATCGCCTCGGCTCCACAATCATCCCATCAGCGTGATCCGACCCCACACCAAAACTGGAAGCGCTTCCCCACTTCCCCACCCCCACCGGAGGAAGAACCATGCGCAAATCCGTCCGAGCCGCATCCGCCCTGCTGGCCGGTGCCCTCACCGCCGGTCTCTCCCTGATCAACGCCGGACCGGCGTACGCCGCCGACCCGACCACCATGACCAGCGGCTTCTACGCCGACCCCGACAACTCCGCCCTGCGGTGGACCAACGCGAACCCCGGCGACGGGCGGGCGGCGGCGATCAGGACGTCCATCGCCAACACCCCGGCGGCCCGCTGGTTCGGCAACTGGAGCGGCGACATCGGCGCCGCCACCGGCGCCTATGTCGGCCGCGCGGACTCCTACGACAAGTTGCCGGTCCTGGTCGCGTACAACATCCCCAACCGGGACATCTGCGCCGGTCAGTCCGGCGGCGGCGCCGGGAGCCGCGCCGCGTACGACGCCTGGATCGCCGCCTTCGCCAGTGGCGTCGGCAGCCGCCCGGCCGTCGTCGTCCTCGAACCCGACGCGCTCGGCCACGAGAGCTGCATGACAGCTGCTCAGATCGCCGAGCGCAACGCCATGCTGAAGAACGCGATCGCCCAGTTCAATGCCAAGGCACCCAACACCTGGGTCTACCTCGACGCCGGGAACCCCGGCTGGATCGGCGCCTCGACCATGGCGCAGCAGCTCGCCGCCGCCGGAGTCAGCAGGGCGCGCGGCTTCGTACTGAACGTCTCCAACTACTTCACCACCGACCAGAACACCTCCTACGGCAACGCGGTCAACTCCGCCCTGGGCTCTTACGGCTACACCAAGCCGTTCGTCGTCGACACCAGCCGCAACGGCAACGGCTCCGACGGCCAGTGGTGCAACCCCGCCGGCCGCCGGATCGGTACTCCCACCCAGCGCGGCGGCGGTGCAGAGATGCTGCTGTGGATCAAGGTCCCCGGTGAGTCCGACGGCAACTGCGGCGTCGGGGCCGGCTCCTCGGCCGGACAGTTCCTGCCGGAGGTCGCCTACAAGATGATCTACGGCTACTGACCCGCCCTCACCTCCCTTCCCTCGCCGAAGGCCGGGCCCCGGCGCCGGGGCGAGCCCCGCGGTCCGACGCCACGGCCCGCCACCCGAGCACCCCTACCGAAGGAACCCCGTGCGTATCCCCCTGCACCGATGAGTCCTGGCAGCCAGCGCGCTCACGCTGCTCCTCGGCGCCGTCGCCCCGGCCTCTGCCGAGGCGAGCTCCGCGCCGGCCTCCCACACGCTTCCCGCGAACACCCGCTTCTACGTCGATCCCGACAGCGACGCGGCCCACCAAGCCGTCACCGACCTCCTCCACCGGGACTTCGAGGGCGCCAGGTCCATGGCGAAGCTGGCCAGTTGGCCGGAGGCCGCCTGGTTCACCGACGGCACCCCGGAGCAGGTCGAATCCCGCGTGCGCGACCTGGTGCGCCGGGCCGAGCGAACCCGGACGGTTCCCGTCCTGGTGGCCTACGACATCCCGCTGCGCGATTGCTCCCAGTACTCCTCCGGCGGTGCGCAGTCGGACGCCGAGTACCAGTCCTGGATCAGCGCCTTCGCCCGGGGGATCGGCCGCAGCAAGGCCGTCGTCATCCTCGAACCGGACGGGCTGGCCAACCTCCCCTCCGACTGCGGGCCCGGCAGCGACCCCGCCGGCGCGATCACCTCCGGACGCTTCGCCGACCTCAACCACGCGATCGACGCCCTGGAGCGGCAGCCGAACAGCGTCGTCTACCTGGACGCCGGCAACAGCCACTGGCGCAGTGTCGGCGATGTCGCACAACGCCTCCTCCAGGCAGGTGTCACCCGTACCCAGGGCTTCTCCCTGAACGTCTCCAACTATCCGGCTACCGATCTGTCCACCCACTACGGCACCTGGGTCTCCCAGTGCCTGCGGTTCGCCACCAAGGGCCCGGACTGGGCCGAGGGGCACCCCGACTGGTGCGCGAGCCAGTACTACTCCCCCGCGGCGCCGAACGACGGGCAGCCGGGAAACGCCGTGGACGTGGACGACCCGTCCACCTGGCACTGGACCGACCTGTGGTTCCAGCAGAACGTCGCCGCCCCGCCCGCGCAGGAGCTCACCCACCTCGTCGTGGACACCGGCCGCGACGGCCGGGGCGCCTGGACCCCGCCCGCAGGCAAGTGCAGCGGCGACCCGCAAACCTGGTGCAACGCTCCCGGTCGCGGCATCGGTGCCCGGCCGACCGCGAACACCCGCGTCCCGCTCGTGGACGCCTACCTGTGGATCAAGACCGTCGGCCAGTCCGACGGCCAGTGCAACCGCAGCATCCCGGGCGGCACCATCGACCCGGAGTACGGCGTCGTCGATCCCGCGGCCGGTGTGTGGTGGCCGGAGCAGGCCAAGTCCCTCGTTCGGAACGCCGACCCCGCACTGGGGTTCAACACGGACCTGCGCTGACGAGAGATGCGAACTGAAGGAAATACCCGTTCATGGCGGGATCTCTCCTCAGGGGCCGCCGTTCTGATTTCGCCTGAGCTTTCAGCAGCAGCCCAGCCGAGCGATCCTCATCGAAATATTTTCGATGAGGATCGCTCTATGAAAAGCGGCTATTGGGCTATTCAGAGGGACCGGATTCTCGAAACCCTTTCGAAACTCTTGACATGTTTCGGCGGTGTTTCCAGACTGAGGCCCGAGGTTACCCCCGCCTGTGTCCGGGCCGCGTGCCGGCCTTGGATCTTACGTCCCGGCGGTGAGCGTCCTTTGCCAATGGACGCGGCGTCGTTCACGCGGATTCACCCTGCCGCGCTCCAATCCTTCCGTGATTCCTGTCCTGGAGGCTCTTTCATGGGCTCACATGCCATTCCCCCCTCCACCGTCCGCCGGAAGATCGGCGTTCTTCGCACGGCGCTGGTCGCCGGCGTCCTCGGTTCGGCCGCCATGCTGATGGCTCCGCCGGCCTCACACGCCGCCGAGAGCACGCTCGGTGGCGCGGCCGCGCAGAGCGGCCGTTACTTCGGCACCGCCGTCGCCTCGGGCAGGCTGGGCGACTCGGCGTACACGACGATCGCGGGCCGCGAGTTCAACATGGTGACGCCCGAGAACGAGATGAAGATCGACGCCACCGAACCCCAGCAGGGCCAGTTCAACTTCGCCGCAGGTGACCGTGTCTACAACTGGGCGGTGCAGAACGGCAAGCAGGTACGCGGCCACACCCTGGCCTGGCACTCGCAGCAGCCCGGCTGGATGCAGAACCTCAGCGGCAGCACGTTGCGCCAGGCGATGACCAACCACATCAACGGCGTGATGGCCCACTACAAGGGCAAGCTCGTCCAGTGGGACGTCGTGAACGAGGCCTTCGCCGACGGCAGTTCGGGGGCCCGGCGCGACTCCAACCTGCAGCGCACCGGCAACGACTGGATCGAGGTCGCCTTCCGCACCGCGCGCGCCGCCGACCCGGCCGCCAAGCTCTGCTACAACGACTACAACGTCGAGAACTGGACCTGGGCCAAGACCCAGGCCATGTACGCCATGGTCCGGGACTTCAAGCAGCGCGGAGTGCCGATCGACTGCGTCGGCTTCCAGTCCCACTTCAACAACGACAGCCCGTACAACAGCAACTTCCGCACCACCCTGCAGAGCTTCGCCGCCCTCGGCGTCGACGTGGCCGTCACCGAACTCGACATCCAGGGCGCCTCGGCCACGACCTACGCCAACGTGACCAACGACTGCCTGGCCGTCCCGCGCTGCCTCGGCATCACCGTCTGGGGTGTGCGCGACACCGACTCCTGGCGGTCGGAGCAATCGCCGCTGCTGTTCGACGGCAACGGCAACAAGAAGCCCGCCTACACCTCCGTGCTCAACGCGCTCAACGCCGGCTCCTCCACCCCCACTCCGACCCCCACGCCCGGTTCCGGACAGGTCAAGGGCGTCGGTTCGGGCCGCTGCCTGGACGTGCCCGGTGCCAGCACCACCGACGGCACCCAGCTCAACCTGTGGGACTGCAACAACCGCACCAACCAGCAGTGGTCTTACACCGCCGGTGGCGAGCTCAAGGTATACGGCGACAAGTGCCTGGACGCCGCCGGCACCGGCAACGGCACCAAGGTCCAGATCTACAGCTGCTGGGGCGGCGACAACCAGAAGTGGCGCCTCAACTCCGACGGATCCATCGTCGGAGTCCAGTCCGGCCTCTGCCTGGACGCCGTCGGCAACGGCACCGCCAACGGCACCCAGATCCAGCTCTACTCCTGCTCGGGCGGCAGCAACCAGCGCTGGACCCGCACCTGACGACCTGCGACGGCGAAAGGGTGTGAGCTGTGAAGACCTACGGTGTGGCTCCCCCCACCCCTCCACAAAGGCATCGCTGGTGGTCCCGGTTGGCCTCCGTGGTGGCGGCGGCGCTCGCGATCGGCATGCTCTTCGCGGTGAAGCCGGCGCCCGCCGAGGCGGCGACGGTGGACAGCAATGCCTGGTACGTCCTGGGCAATCGCAACAGCGGCAAGGCGCTTGACGTCTATGGCGCGTCCACCGCCGACGGCGCGCGGGTCAGCCAGTGGACGCGCAACGACGGAGCCAACCAGCAGTGGCAGTTCGTGGGCTCCGGCGGTGGCTTCTACCGGCTCAAGGCCCGGCATTCGGGCAAGGTTCTCGACGTGGCCGGCGCTTCCACCGCCGACGGTGCCGCGATCGCACAGCGGGCCGACGACAACGGGGCCAACCAGCAGTTCCGCCTGGCCGACTCCGACGCGGGCCACGTCCGGCTGATCAACCGCAACAGCGGCAAGGCCGTCGAGGTGCAGGGCGCTTCCACCGCCGACGGCGGCAACGCCGTCCAGTACACCGACTGGGGCGGCGCCAACCAGCAATGACAGATGATCAAGCTGTCGTCCGGTGGCGGCGGATGCGGCAGCGCCCCGACTCTGGCGAGCGGTACGCACACGATCCAGAGCAGCGGCAAGAGCCGCAGCTTCTGGAGGTTCTTCGCACAGTTCCAGTGACACGCCCGCACCATGGAGTGGAGCCAGGATCATCCTGGCTCCACTCCGTCGTCGTCCACCGATGGCAGCGCTTCCCGCAAGACACCTTCGACAGTACGGTCGCGCGCGCTCATGGGACGCCCTGACGTCCCCTCGCACTGGCAGCTGCACGGCTACGGCCGGCCCATCTACGTCAACATCGCCTACCCGATACCGGTCGACCCGCCGTTCGTCCCGGACGAGAACGAGACCGGGGACTACCGCCGGACCTTCGACCTGCCCGCCACCCGGGCGGGCCCGCCGGCCGTGGTGCGCTTCGAGGGCGTGGACTCCTGCGCCCGGGTCTGGCTGGGCGGCCACGAGCTGGGCGTCACCTACGGCAGCCGTCTGCCGGCCGAGTTCGACGTGACCGAGCAGTTGCGGCCCGGCCGCAACGTGCTGGCGGTGCGGGTGCACCAGTTCTCCGCGGGCACCTACCTGGAGGACCAGGACACCTGACGCCTGTCGGGCATCTTCCGCGACGTATCCCTGCCGGCCCGCCCCCCCCCAGGGCGGCATCCGGGACGTCTTCGTGCACGCCGACTACGACGCGGACACCGCCGCGGGACGTCTCCGCGTGGAGGCCGACGCGGACGCGCCGGTGCGGATCGACATCCCGGCCCTCGGGATCCACGACCAGCCGGTCGGGGCCGAGTTCGTCTTCGCGGGGCGGACTTCCCTCCGCGGCCCACGGCTGAACCTGTGGCGCGCCCCCACCGACAACGACCGCGGCTGGTCCCAGCGCGACGCCGCCTACGGGGAGGGCCGCGGTCTTGACCGGCTGCGGCAGCGCACCGTCTCCGTCACCCCGCACGCACACGGCCTGACCGTCGTCGTCCGCAGCGCCGCCGCCGCGGGCAGCTCCGGCTACCTCACCACCTACCGCTGGGACAGCGACGGTGACAGCCTGCGCCTGCGGGTGCACACCGAACCCGTCGGCCACTGGCCCGAGCGAGGCGACGACTTCCACGACACCATGGTGGACCCGGTACTCCCGCCGGAGGAATACCAGGAGCTGGTCCGCAGGAACGGGTCACGCTCGCTGGCCCGCATCGGACTCGACTGGGACGTTCCCGGCGACTGGTCCCAGATGGAGTGGTTCGGCGCGGGCCCGGGCGAGGCCTACCCCGACTCGCGTCAGGCAGTTCACGTCGGACGATTCCGCGCGACCGTGGACGAGCTGCAGACGCCCTACGTGCGCCCCCAGGAGAACGGCAACCGCGCGGACACCCGCTGGGCCACCTTCACCGACGGAGCCGGGAACGGACTGCGCGTCGTGGGCGAAAATCCGTTCCATCTCGCCGCGCGCCGCTGGACCGACCAACAGCTCGACGCCGCACGGCACCACAGCGATCTCGTCCCGGGCCCGGTGATCCACCTCCGCTCCGACCACGCCGTACAGGGCCTCGGCACCGCCGCTGTGGGACCCGGTGTCCTGCCTCAGCACCGGCTCGAACTCGGCCCGGCGGACTTCGCGTTCACCCTGACTCCCCTCCAGCAGGGCTGAGCCCACCGAGAGCGGCCCGCCGCACCAGAGATTCCGGTGCGGCGGGCGGGCAGGGCGTGGTGGTCGTTCAGGAGCAGAGTGCACCGCCCAGCGTGAAGTGCGCCGGGATCGCGTTGGTGCCCGAATACGTCGCCTGGAAGCCGAAGCCCACGCTGCCGCCGGGCTCCACTGTGCCGTTCCACCCGGCGTCCCGGGCGGTGACCGTGCTGCCCGACTGGGTCACCGTGGCGTTCCAGCCGTTGCTGATCCGCTGATCACCCGCGAAGCTCCAGCCGAGGGTCCAGCCGGAGATCGTCGAGGTTCCGGTGTTCCTCACGGTCACCGTCGCGGTGAAACCGTTGCCCCAGGCGTTGTCGATCCGGTACGCCACCGTGCAGGAGGCCGCCGACGCGTCGTCGTCCGCCTCCGTCGCCGTGAACGTCGCCGACTGCACGCCAGGACCACCGACCGTGAATGTCGCGCTGCCCGACGACGCGTCGGCGTCCTGCGCGGCGAGGACCGAAACCTGCTGCGCCGTAGCCCAGTTGGCCGGGGTGAACACCAGGGTCGCTGCCGCCGACAGGTCCTCGTCGCCGGAGTTCCGGGCCACCGTCACCGTCACGTTCTGCGCGGGCGCGGCCGAGAGCCGCACGCCCACCGTCGCCGAGCCGCCCTCCGGGACCGTCACGGCCGCCGGCGCCACCTGGACCACGGGCGCCGCCGGGGCGCCGCGCCGTTCAGCCGCGAAGGCCGCCAGCCAGGCCAGCGAGGCGTTCCAGTTGATGGCCACCTCGTTGGTGGAGTACGAGCCGATGTCGTCCACGTAGCACGCCGCCGGTGCGCAGCCCGCCAGCTTCTCCTTGGCCACCGGGTCCTCCAGCCCGGCATTCGGCCCTCCCGCGAAGGAACCGGCCGGCGGGTGCGGCAGCGAGGCGTCGTTCTGATGCGCCCAGAACCGGTGGTGCTGGTTCTCGGAGTAGCGGTCGCCGTAGCCGGTGACATAGGAGAGGTCGAGCGCGTTACGGCCGAGCAGGTAGTCCAAGGTCTCCAACGCTCCGGCCCGGTAACGCTGTTGCCCGGTGATCTCGTACGCGACGGCCAGCACCATCGCGTTGTTGGTGACGGAACTGTTGGAGCCCCACACGTACCCGGTGGCGGGGAGCGGCACCGCGTAGCCCTGTCCGGACATGGTGGACAGGTGGCCATCGGCAGCCGTGGTCAGCAGGCCGCGCAGCCGCGTCACGTCGTCGGCGGGCAGGCTCACGCCGGGGACGGTGGCGAGGGTGATGCGGCCGAGCGTCGCGGTGCCGCCCCACCAGAACGCGTCGACGGGCTTGGCGTGGTGCGGGGAGGAGGTGACGGCGTCCCGGTACTGGGACTCGCCGGTCGTGGCCAGGAGTTCCGCCGCCGCCCAGTAGAACTCGTCGGAGACGTCGGCGTCTTCGTACGCACCGCCGCCGGTGCTGTCGCCCGCCAGGGCGAGCACGTTCGGATTGGCCTTGGCGGCCGTCCAGGCTCGGCGGGCCGCGTCCAGGCAGCGCGCGGAGAACGCGGCGTCGTACGGCGCGTAGACCCGGGCACACTGCGCGGCCGTGGCCGCCAGGTTCAGCGTCGCGGCAGTCGACGGCTTGTGCAGCTCACGCTGCTCGGCGTCCAGTTCCGGCCGGGTCGGCAAGGCAGTCCACTTGGCGTCGTGCATCTTGTGGAAGGCCATCCCGGCCATCGGCTTCCCGGCCGGGACCTGCATCCGCAGCAGGAACTCCAATTCCCAACGGGCCTCGTCCAGCACGTCCGGCGTCCCGTTGCCGCGCTCCGGCACCCGCAGCGTCGCATCGCCGAGCGCGGCTTCGCCGCCCGAACGGCGGGCCCGCTCGAAGGAGTTGACCATCTCCCAGACCGAGATGCCGCCGTTGACCACGTACTTGCCCTGGTCTCCCGCGTCGTACCAGCCGCCGCGCACGTCCAGTTGGTAGTCGCACACCCCGGATTGGCAGGGGACGGCGGTGTCGCCCTTGTTCGGGGCGACGCCCAGGTGCCCGGCGGGGCGGGCGTACGCGCTGCCGCCCACCAGGGCGGCGTCGATCGCGATGCCGCTGCGCTGCTGGTAGAAGAACGACATGCTGTCGGCGCGCAGCCCGTCGTACAGCGACGCGGAGATGTCGAAGGGGTGGCTGGTCCAGCCGTCGACGACCAGGGTGAAGCCGGTGCCGGTGCCGGTGTACGCGCCGAAGTCCACCAGGTGCGTGGACTGGCCGGACGCCTGGTCGGCGCCGCGCACCGCGGTGGCGCCCGAAGCGGCCACCGCACCGGAGGCGTCGCGCAGCTGCCAGGCGAGCGGGGCGGTCGCGGAGCTGGCCACGGTGGCCCGCTTGGGGCCGTCGGGCAGGTAGCCGAGCTGGTTGACCCGGACGGGCGAGTCGGCAGCGGCGGCCACGGTGGCGGCAGCCGCGACCGGAACGGTCAGGGCGGTCGCGGACAGGCCGCCGACCGCCAGCGCGAAGCCGGCGAGCACGGCGGCCGCGCGACGTGGCACGCCGCGGGCGGAGGTGACAGGAGGCACGGTGAAGCCTTCCTCGGTGGATGAGGGGCAGAGTGGGAGCGCTCCCAATCAAGCCAGGCACCTGACGGACGCGTCAAGCCACCGGTACGGACCGGTAGTTGAGCGAACCGCATCCGAGGACAGGCCGACTGCCACCACGGCTTCGGCACACGTGAACGGGTGGCCCGAAACCGACGATCAGGTCGCGCCTGCCGCTGCGGGGCGTCGGCGCCGACCGGTCGGGCGCCAGCCAGTCGGCCAGCGACCGGGCAAGGTCGCGCCCCGGCACAGGGCCGACCCAGGTGATCCGGCCCGCGCCGCCGCGGCGGGTGACGAGGGCGGGCCGGCGACCGATGTGCAGGTGGTCGCACTCGGCCGGCACCGCGGCATCGGCGACCGCGAGGCGTTCACCCAGCGGGGGCGAGGTCACGCGGTGCGGGCGACAGCACCTCGCGACCGCCCGACGCCCCCTCCCCCGCCGGCGCCGCGGGTCGTCGGCAGTCTGCCGCAGGTCGCCGCACCGTGAGGCGGTGCGCGGCCTCGTCGTACGCGGAGCCGCCTCCGGGCGGGGCGCTCTGTTATTCGAGCAGCTCCGCGTACGAGCCCATGGCCAGGGCGATGTCCGTCTGGGCCCAGAACCGGTGGTAGGTGAAGACGGGCGCGGCGCCGCCCGCGAGGTAGGCCTCGACCTTCGGCCAGGCCGGGTCGTTCTTGTAGAAGCCACGGATCGAGGCGAAGGTGGACGAGGAGTTCACCGTGTCGCCGTTCGGCATCTTTCCGGTCCACGTGCTGGGCACGTACACCGGGTCGTTGAAGCGCTTGTAGTCGGTGACGGTCTCCTGGACACAGAGGCCCAGCGGGTCCTGGTGGTGGGCCCCCATGCCGTCGAGCAGGGCCTTGGCGACGCACTTGGCCTCGGCGTTCCCGGATTTCGCGGCGTAGTAGGTCAGGGTCTTGGCGTATGCGGCGGCCACGCCCACATCGTCGGTGTAGTCGGCGACGGTGACGTGCAGGCCCGCGTTGGCGCCGGGAGCCGACGCGTTCCAGGTGTCCGGGGCGCCGGAGCACTTGAGGGTGGAGGGGATCCGGTAGGTGCCGTCGGGGTTGATCGTGGTCTGCGACAGGGCCCAGCCGACCCACTTGTCGAGCACGGCCTTGGCGCCCGCGTCGCCCGTCTGCTCGTAGAGCTCGGCGACCCGCTCCATGGACCAGGCCTGGAAGCCGAATCACTGGTTGGACGGCGGGTCCTGGTAGACCGGCTTCTCGTCGTAGAAGAGGCCGTGGAAGGTGGGGGTCCCGGCCGGGGGCTGTGCGTAGCGCCCCTGCCAGCCGTTGGTGGCGCCACCTGCGATGGCGCCCTCGTCGGAATGGAGCCAGCGGTAGAACTCCAGCTGCCGGTCGAGGCTGGTCGCCCAGTCCGTTGCGCCGGTCGGCGACTTGGGCTTGTCGTTGGTCTTGTAGTCGACGCAGCACTGCACCGCCGCGGCCGCGGCGGTGGTGGCGCCGACGGCCGTGAGGCCAGTGGGCGGGAGGGCCACGGCCGTGGCGGACGCGGTCGGTAGTTTGCGTCGTCCGTGGAATCCGGGTGGGGGATGTGACGACATGCGGATGGTTCTCCTCGCGGCTCGGGGAGACGGGATGGGAGGAGCGGCTACGCACGAGCTCCGAACCAATGGGAGCGCTCCCACTTTGCAGACATGTCGCGACGGCGTCAAGACATGTGAAGAGTCGAAAGCAATCTGCGAGGAATTTACTCGACTCCTCTTTTGCTTGGCCGCACTTGGCGCTACGGTCTGGCCCCAACCAGTGGGAGCGGTTCCATCAGTCGGCACGCCGTCAGGGCGCCACTTGCTGCAAGGACTCGCTCATCGACACCCCCGCGGCTGTCAGCACTGCTCGGCGGAGCAGCGCCGACCTCGCGCGACGGCGGTACTTGCCGGCGTCGGCCACGAGGTCGCCGGCACGCAGGACCTGGTGGAGGCCGTGCATGCGACCGGGGCCCGCAGTTTCCTGCCGGTCCCCGGGATCGCCTACAACGACCCGAGCCAGTGGCTCACCCGTTCCCCACCCTCGCCTCGGTCGCGGACCGGCCCCCCCGGTCGCGGGCGAGAGCGGCGAGCACACCTGCGGACACGTGTTCATCGACCGCGCCACGGCCCGGTTCCGACGACCGCGCCCGCTCCGTACGACGGCGCCCCTCCGCACCACGGCACTCGCCCCGTTCGGCACCGGGTGCGCGACCCGCCTGCGCACCCTGAACTGAAAGGAACCCCGCGAAATGAGCCGCACCATCCCCCGCACCGCCTTACTGGCGGCCCTCAGTCTGGTCACGGTCGCCGGCGCCACCGCCACAGCGTTCGGTACCGGCGCCGGCGCCGCCACCGCGGGCTGCAAGGTCGAGTACCAGATCACGAACCAGTGGAACACCGGCTTCGGCGCCAACGTGATCGTCACCAACACCGGGGACCCGGTCGCCTCCTGGAACCTGGAGTGGTCCTACGCGAACGGCCAGCAGGTCACCCAGGGCTGGAACGCCGACATCACCCAGTCCGGTTCCGCGGTGACCGCGAAGAGCATGTCCTACAACGGGGCGCTGGCCACGGGCGGTTCGACGTCCTTCGGGTTCAACGGTTCACACAACGGCACGAACGCCGTCCCCGCGACCTTCAAGCTCAACGGCGTGACCTGCAACGGCGCCACCGACCCGACCCAACCGCCGACCACACCCCCGACAACCCCGCCCACCACACCGCCCACGACGCCGCCGACCACGCCTCCGCCCACCGGCGGCAAGGCCGACAACCCCTACGCCGGCGCCAAGATGTACGTGAACCCCGAGTGGTCCGCCCATGCCGCCGCCGAACCGGGCGGCTCCAGGGTGTCCAACCAGCCCACCGCCGTATGGCTGGACCGCATCGCCCTCGTCACGGGCACGAGCGGCACGATGGGTCTGCGCGACCACCTCGACGCGGCCCTGACACAGAAGGGCAGCGGCGAACTCGTCGTCCAGCTGGTGATCTACAACCTGCCCGGACGGGACTGCTCCGCGCTCGCCTCCAACGGCGAACTGGGCCCCACCGAGATCGACAGGTACAAGACGCAGTACATCGACCCGATCGCCGCGATCCTCGCCGAACCCAAGTACTCGGGGCTGCGGATCGTCACCACCGTCGAGATCGACTCCCTGCCGAACCTGGTCACCAACGTCTCCGGCCGCCCCACCGCCACCGCCAACTGCGACGTGATGAAGACCAACGGCAACTACATCAAGGGCGTCGGCTACGCACTGAACAAGCTCGGCTCGATCGCCAACGTCTACAACTACCTGGACGCCGGACATCACGGCTGGCTCGGCTGGGACGACAACTTCGGCGCCTCCGCCGAGATGTTCAAGCAGGCCGCGACCGCCGAGGGCTCCACGCTCTCCGATGTGCACGGCTTCATCGTCAACACCGCCAATTACAGCGCCCTGAAAGAGGACAACTTCAAGATCGAGGACTCCGTCAACGGCACCTCCGTGCGCCAGTCGAAGTGGGTCGACTGGAACCGGTACACGGACGAGCTGTCGTACGCCCAGGCCATGCGCACCAAGCTGGTCTCCCTGGGCTTCGACACCAACATCGGCATGCTCATCGACACCTCCCGCAACGGCTGGGGCGGCACCGCCCGCCCGACCGGACCCGGCGCGCTGACGAGCGTGGACACCTACGTCAACGGCGGCCGCTACGACCGACGGATCCACCTCGGCAACTGGTGCAACCAGTCCGGCGCCGGCCTCGGCGAACGACCGCAAGCGGCCCCGGCCGCCGGCATCGACGCCTACGTGTGGATCAAGCCCCCGGGCGAGTCCGACGGGGCGAGCAAGGAGATCCCCAACAACGAGGGCAAGGGATTCGACCGGATGTGCGACCCCACCTACACGGGCAACGTACGCAACGGCAACAGCATGTCGGGAGCCCTCCCGAACGCACCGCTCGCCGGCCAGTGGTTCTCCGCCCAGTTCCAGGAGCTCATGAAGAACGCCTACCCGGCGCTGTGACGCAGGGCAGGTGACGAGCCCGGAGCCTTACGGAAGCATTCCCTTCCGCGGGGCTCCGGGCCTCGGCACGCTCGGTGCGGGGCGGCCGGCAGGCTGCCGGAGCGGCTCAGGAGGAATCCCGCACGACCAGTTCCGTCGGGAGCACCCGGCGCGGCTCCTCTCCCATGCCCTGCCCCGGGGCGGCGCCGGCTCGGGACTCCTCCGCGATCTTCTGGAGCAGGAGCCGGGTCATCGTGCGGCCCATCTCCTCGATGGGCTGGCGCACGCTGGTCAGGGGCGGGTCCATCAGACGGGCCACCGTGGAGTCGTCGACCCCTACGAGGGCGACGTCCTCGGGGACCCGCCGGCCGGCCTCGCGCAGCACGCCGCGCGCGCCGGCCGCCATCACGTCGGAGGCGGCGAAGACGGCGTCCAGGCCGGGGGCGCGTTCCAGGAGCTCGCGCATCGCCAGCCGGCCGCCCTCCTCGGTGAAGTCCGCGGTCGCCACGAGCGACTCGTCGGGCTGGATTCCGGCCTCGGCGAGGCCCGCTCGGTAGCCGCCCAGACGGGCGCGGGCCACGTACATGTCCAGCGGCCCGCTGATGGTCGCGATCCTGGACCGGCCGCGCCCCGCGAGGTGGGCGACGGCCGCCCGTCCCGCACCGATGTTGTCGGAGTCCACATAGGCCACCGGCTCGGCCTCCGAACGCCGCCCGTTCATGACGACCGGCAGGCCCAGCCGCGCGATCCGGTCGGGCAGCGGGTCGTTCCCGTGGACCGATGCCAGCAGCACGCCGTCGACCCGCTGGGCCGCCAGGTAGTGCTCGAACCGCTGCCGCTCGGCCTCGGTCCGGACGAGGGTGAGCAGCAACTGCCTGTCCGCCTCGGCCAGCTCGGCGCTGACCCCGCGGATCAGGTCGAGGAAGTACGGCTCCGAGAACAGCCGGGCCTCGGTCTCCGGAATGACCAGGGCCACCGCGTCGGTCCGGCTGCCGGCCAGCGCCCTGGCCGCCTGATTGGGTACGTACCCCAGCTCTGCGACAGCCCGGGCCACGGCGTCCTTGGCCCGCTCGCTCACCCGCGGCGAACCGTTGATGACCCGGGAGACCGTGCCCCGGCCGACACCGGCCAGGGCCGCGACCTCTTCCAGAGTGGGCCTGCCGCCGCTCTGCCGTCCGCTCACGCTCTTGAACTCCCCTCGTGTGCCATCGCACTCCGCGCCGGGCGCGGGCCCGGCCTGCTGATCAGGTAAGCGGGACGGTGCACCCGCCCCATAGCCGTGGGACACGTTACGCCGACTAGAGGTGGGAGCGCTCCCACACTACCCCAATCCCCTCCTGCCACCACGGTCGCGTTCACAACCTGACACGGGCAGCGCGCCCGAGAAGGAAGCCCCCGCGCCTGCGGCTCCTACGTAATGAATTCGCGTTCATCTCTTGACACCCGCACCCGGCAGGCAGCAACCTTCCGGCAATGATTTGGGAGCGCTCCCATCCAGGGATGCGACAACGGCCTTCACATCAGGTCCGGGCGGGCCCCTCGCCGAGCCGCGAACAGCCCGCCGGACCCCCGGCGCACAACGAGCACCACCTTGGACGAGGAGAGTGGAATGCGTACTTCCAGCAGCGGACACGGACGCGGACGCCGCACCGTGATCAACGCGGTCGCCGCGGTCGCCGTCGTAGCGACCGGTACGGCCCTGCTCACCGGCTGCGGCGGTGACGGCGACAAGGGCAAGGGCGACGGCGCGGCCGGCGGCGAGCAGATCACGCTGCGGATCGGTACCTTCGGTTCCTTCGGCTACGACGACGCGACCGGGGCCAAGCTCTATGCCGAGTACACGAAGGCCCACCCGAACATCACGATAGAAGAGTCGAACGTCGCGGACGGCCAGAAGTACTGGGACACCCTCAAGCTGCGCCTCTCCCGCGACAGCGGCCTCGCGGACATCCAGGCCCTGGAGGTCGGCTACATCGCGGAGGCGACCGGACCCGCCATGGCCGACAAGTGGGCCGACCTCGGCAAGACGGGCGGTGCGGACCTCGGCGCCTTCCTCGACTGGAAGGTCAAGCAGGCCACCACCGGCGACGGCAAGGTGATCGGCCTCGGCACGGACATCGGCCCGATGGCCATCTGCTACAACAAGGACCTCTTCGCCAAGGCCGGGCTGCCGACCGATCGCGCCGAGGTGGCCAAGCTCTGGGCGGGCGACTGGGCGAAGTTCCTCCAGACCGGCGAGACGTACAAGAAGAGCGCCCCCGAGGGGACCTCCTTCCACGACTCCGCGAGCGGTCTGTTCAACGCGGTGATCTCCAGCGAGCCGGTCCAGTACGCCAACGCCAAGGGCGAGTTGGACTACGAGAACAGTCCGGGTGTGAAGAAGGCCTGGGACACCGCCGTGGCGGCGGCGAAGGGCGACCTGACCGCGAAGCTGCGCCAGTTCGACGAGAAGGGCACCTGGAACGCGGCCTTCAAGAACTCGAAGTTCGCCACCGTGGCCTGCCCGAGCTGGATGACGGGCATCATCAAGGAGCAGGCGGGCGCGGAGAACCAGGGGAAGTGGGACATCGCGGCGCCGCCCGTGGCCGGGAACTGGGGCGGCTCGTTCCTCGCCGTGCCGAAGTCGGGCAAGCACGCCAAGGAGGCGGCCGAGCTCGCCGCCTGGCTCACCGCTCCGGCGCAGCACGCCAAGGTCTTCGGCGTGAACGGCAACATCCCCTCCTCCAAGGACACCCTCAGCTCTCCGGCGGTGCAGGGCGCGAAGCTGCCGTACTTCGGTGACACTCCGGTCGGCAAGATCTACTCGGAAGCCGCGGCCGGCATCACGCCCGCCCCGATCAGCCGCTGGGACGGACAGGTGAAGACCTTCCTCACCGACAACGGCATCCTCGACATCGAGCAGCGCGGCACCGACCCGGCGAAGGCCTGGGAGAACGTCAAGAAGCTGGTCGCCGACAAGATCGATAAGTAGCGGGGCGCGCGGCGGCCCGCCCTCACCCGCCTCCCACCGCCTCCCCGCGGGTGGCGGCGGGCCGTCGCCGTCCGCACCACCGCACCACCGCACGCATCGACCTGGAAGGACGCCCCCGTGGCCACCTCCGTACGGGCGAGCAGTGGCGGCTCCCCGCCGCCCGCCGCACAGCCCCCGGCCCCCGGCACCGACTCCCGCGAGCAGCGGCCCTCCGGCCGGGGCGGACTGCGCAGCACGCTCTACCGCCTGGACCTGAAGGCGGTCCCCTACGTCTTCCTCGCCCCCTTCTTCCTCACCTTCGCGGCCTTCGGACTCTTCCCCCTGGTCTACACGGGCTGGCTCTCGCTCCACCGGGTCGAACTCGGCGGCAGCGCCCAGTGGAAGGGGCTGGAGAACTACACCTCCCTGGCGGGCAGCGAGTTCTTCTGGAACGCCCTCGCCAACACCTTCACCATCGGCGTGATCTCCACCGTTCCCCAGCTGCTGATGGCCCTCGGCCTGGCCCACCTGCTCAACTACAAACTCCGTGGCCGCGGTTTCTTCCGCGTGGCGGTGCTCGCCCCGTACGCCACCTCGATCGCGGCGGCCACGCTCGTCTTCGCCCAGCTGTTCAACACCGACTACGGGCTGATCAACACGGCGCTGGGCTGGGCCGGCTTCGAGCCGGTCGCCTGGGAATCCTCCAAGTGGCCTGCTCAGATCGCGATTTCGGTGATCGTGACGTGGCGCTGGACCGGCTACAACGCCCTCATCTACCTGGCCGCGATGCAGGCCGTACCCCAGGACCTCTACGAGGCGGCCGCGTTGGACGGGGCTTCGCGCTGGCGCCAGTTCCTCAGCGTGACCATCCCCTCGATCCGGCCGACGATCCTGTTCACCGTCATCGTCTCGACCATCGGCGCCACCCAGCTCTTCGGCGAGCCGATGCTCTTCGGCGGCAGTGTCGGCATCAGCGGCGGCAGCGGCAACCAGTACCAGACGCTGAGCCTGCTCATGTACGAGAAGGGCTGGGTGACCGGCGCGCTGGGCCAGGCCTCCGCCATCGCCTGGGTCATGCTCCTGCTCCTCCTGCTCATCGGCGGCCTCCAAGCTCTGGTCTCCCGCTCGAACCGCAACCGCAGCCGCAACCGCGCCGGCCGCATTCGCACGAAGGCGGGGAGCTGAACCCATGAGCCGCACACTCGACACGACCTCCGCCGGGGCGCCGCGCGCCATACGCCTTCGCCCGTCGGCCGGCCGCCAGCACCACGCCGGACCGCTGACCTACGTCCTGCTCGGCCTCGCCGCCCTGGTCTCCCTCTTCCCCCTGTACTGGAACCTGGTCGCCGCCTCCCACACGGGCGAGCGCGTGGTCAAGGCTCCGGCCCCACTCCTGCCCGGCACCCGGCTGTTCGACAACCTCTCCTTCGCCTGGAACCAGGTCGACATGGGCGGGGCGCTGGTCAACACGACGATCGTGGCCGGGCTCGTGGCCCTGTCCACCGTCCTGTTCTCCACCCTGGCCGGCTTCGCCTTCGCCAAACTGGCCTTCAGGGGCAAGGGCGCGCTGCTGGCGCTGGTGGTGGCGACCATGACGATCCCGCCTCAGCTCAGTGTGATTCCGCTCTACCAGATCATCACCGATCTCGGCTGGGTCGACCAGCTCCAGTCGGTCGTCCTGCCCTCGCTGGTCGCCGCCTTCGGCGTGTTCTTCATGCGCCAGTACCTCATCGAGGCCTTGCCCGTGGAGCTGGTGGAGGCGGCGCGGATGGACGGCGCGCACAGCCTGCGCATCATCTGGCACGTGGTGTTCCCGGTCGCCCGGCCCGCGATGGCGGTCCTGGGAATGCTCGTCTTCGTGCAGGCATGGAACGACTTCTTCTGGCCGTTCATCGCACTGACCCCCGACGGGAATCCCACCCTCCAGGTCGCCCTGGCGGGCCTCGGCGCGGGAAACCACACCGTCGACCAGGCCGTCGTGCTGACCGGCGCGCTCATATCCACCCTGCCGCTGCTGCTGGTCTTCGCCGTCCTCGGCAAGCACATCGTGGGCGGCATCACCGCCGGCGCCGTCAAGAACTGACGGCGTCCGTCGAGACGGCCGACCCGTCGGTCCGTTCGCACACCCTGCCTTCCGCCACCGCTTCATCCGGCACGACTTCATCCGGCACCACTTCATCCAAACCTGCGTTGGGAGCGCTCTCCTATGACCGCGTCCGAGACCCGGCCACTCACGGCCACCCGCAGCTTCCCGCCCGACTTCCTGTGGGGCACGGCCACCGCCGCGTACCAGATCGAGGGCGCCGCCCGAGAGGGCGGCCGTACCCCATCCATCTGGGACACCTTCTCCCACACCCCCGGCAAGGTCTTCGAAGGCCACACCGGTGACGTGGCCGTGGACCACTACCACCGGTTCCCCGAGGACGTCCGTCTCATGTCGGAACTCGGCCTGGGGGCCTACCGGTTCTCCGTCTCCTGGTCACGCGTTCAGCCGACCGGCCGGGGCCCCGCCGTCCAGAAGGGCCTGGACTTCTACCGCCGGCTCGTCGACGAGCTGCTCGCCGCCGGCGTCACACCCGCCCTCACCCTTTACCACTGGGATCTCCCCCAGCACCTGGAGGACGCGGGCGGCTGGCCCGAGCGCGCGACCGCAGAGCGGTTCGCCGAGTACACGGGCCTGGTGGCCGACGCCCTCGGAGACCGGGTGAAGCACTGGATCACCCTCAACGAGCCCTGGTGCATCGCGTTCCTCGGCTACGCCTCCGGCGTCCACGCCCCCGGCCGTACGAACCCGGTCGCCGCCCTGCGCGCCGCCCATCACCTCAACCTCGGTCACGGCCTCGCCGTCCAGGCCCTGCGGGCGGCGCTGCCCGGGGACGGTCAGGTCTCGGTCTCCCTCAACCTCCACGAGGTGCGCCCCCTGACCTCCTCGGCCGACGACCGGGAGGCGGCCCGGCGCATCGACGCCGTCGGCAACCGGATCTGGCTCGGACCGATGCTGGAGGGTGCCTACCCCGAGGACCTCCTCGCGGACACCGCGCACCTGACCGACTGGTCCTTCGTCCGGGACGGCGACACCGCCACGGTGCACCAGCCCCTGGACCTGCTCGCCGTGAACTACTACACCCCGACGGTCGTCTCGCACGCGGCGGAGGGCGGAGCGGTGCCGCGGGACGACGGGCACGGCAACAGCGAGCACTCGCCGTGGCCCGGAGCACAGGGCGTGGCCTTCCACCGGGCGCCGGGTGAACGTACGGCGATGGACTGGCCGGTCGACGCCGGCGCCCTGTACGACCTGCTGACCCGGACCGCCGCCCGGTACCCCGGGCTTCCGCTCGTGGTCAGCGAGAACGGCGCGGCGTACGAGGACGAGATCGGCCCCGACGGCACGGTCCACGACCCGGAGCGCGCCGCCTACGTCCACGCCCACCTCGACGCGGTGCACCGGGCGATCACGGACGGGGCGGACGTGCGCGGCTACTTCCTCTGGTCGCTGCTGGACAACTTCGAGTGGTCCTACGGCTACGCCAAGCGGTTCGGCGCCATCCACGTCGACTGTGACACCCTGGAGCGCACACCCAAATCGAGCGCGCACTGGTACTCCCGCGTGGCCCGGACGGGAGAGCTGCGCGCTCCCGGCGAGGCGTAGCGGGCGGTGGGGGGGGGGGGGGGCGCGGGGGGGGGCCCCCCCCCCCGCCCCCCCCCGCCCCCCGCCCCCCCCCCCCGCGGGGGTGGGCCCCGGGGGGCGGGCCCCCGGGGGCCAGGGCCCCGCC
>NZ_JBFAJR010000015.1:100076-169345 GCF_040655295.1 Streptomyces sp. NPDC050448
AGCGGGCGGTGCCGGTGGACTCGGCAGCAGTGCGAGCCCACCGGCACGCCGCCGGCACGAGGAAGGCGCCGCCCACAGGAGGTGGAGCCCTCGGTGCCTCGGCCCCGCAGGGAACTGGCCACCGGCGGGTGACGCTCGCGCCCGGCGAGGTCACGGAGATCGCCTTCAGCCTGCCGATGTCGGCCTTCGGGCTCTGGGACGTGGCGCAGGGGCGTCAGCGGGTGGCAACGGGCCCCTACGAGATGCTCGTCGGAGCGTCCAGCGGGGACATCCGCCTCGCCCGGGGGCAGGACGACTCGCCGGCGAACGGGCTGCCCTCGACGGAGAACTCGCGCCCGGCTCCCGTCTGCCTCTCCTTCGCCGCCGATGTCTCCCAGGGCCGCACGGCGCTGCAACGGCTCCAGGTACGCCGGCTGCTAGCGGGCCGGCAGGCGGCCGGGGTCGGCGATGATCTGTCGGACGGTCGACCATGCCGCACCCAGCACCGGTCCGCGCCGGCCCAGGGCGGAGGGGCGTACCGCCTCCGGGGTCCAGGGCCGGACGGTGATCCGGGCGGCGAGTTCGGCGCGGACGGCCGGGAGGAGCCAGTCGGCGAGTTCGGCGTAGGCGCCGCCCAGAACGAGGCCGTCCGGGTCGATCAGGTTCACCGCGGAGGTGAGGGCGAGGCCCAGGGCCCGTCCTGCACGGTCCAGGGCGCGCAGGGTCGCCGCGTCCCCGGCGCCTGCCCGCTCGGCCAACAGGGCCACCGGGTCGCCGACGTGCGCGAGCCCGGCCTCGCGCAGCACGGCCGCTTCGCCCGCGTACTGCTCCAGGCAGCCGCGTGCCCCGCAGGCGCAGCGGGCGCCCTCCGGGTGGACGGGCAGGTGGCCGAGTTCCCCCGCGAATCCGCGGGCGCCGCGGAACAACTGCCCGCCGACGACCAGTGCGGCACCGATTCCGGCCTCGGCGGAGACGTGCACGAAGGTCCCGGTGGGGTCTCCCTGGTGCCACTGCTCGGCCAGCGCCCCGAGGTTGGCCTCGTTCTCCGGCTCGGGCACGGTGGCGGGGTCGGGCCAGTGGTCGGCGGGGCGGACTGCTTGCCAGCCGAGGTTGGGGGCGTGTCCGACCAGCCCGCCCGGCTCGTTCGGCACCACCCCCGGCACGGCCAGGACGCGGCCCGCGACGCGCAGCCCGAGGGCGGCGGCCTCGGCCTCCGCCTCAGCGCCCAGCGCGGCGGCCTCCGCCAGTACCTGCCCGGCCGGCCGGCCCGCGTTGGCCCGCTCCACCCGGCGCCACACCCGGGGTTCACCGCGCAGGTCCACGACGCACGCGGCGAGATGGGTGACGCCGATCTCCAGGCCGAGGCCCGCGGGACCCCGGTCGTTCAGGGCCAGCGCCCGCCCGGGGCGGCCGACGCGGCCGCTGGGCGCGGTCTCCGTCTCGGTCAGCGCGCCGCGGCCGATGAGCTCGTCGACCATGGAGGAGACGGCCGGCCTGGTCAGGCCCGTGTGCCCGGCGACGTCCGCACGGGAGAGCGGACCGTGCGCGGCGACCGCGCCGATCACCACCGCGAGGTTCTGCCGACGCATGCCCTGCTGCGAGGCGGGCACGGCATCCACGCCCCCGCTCGCCCTGCCGATCCCCGCCATTGGGCCGACCTTCCTATCGCTTCGCCGGCGGGAGCTCCTGCAAGGCCCGCGCCCGCCGCAGCGTACTGGTGATCCGTTCGAGCGTGTCGTCGTCGCGGGGTACGGGGTCCAGGACCCGGCCCCCGGCGGTCCGCCAGCGCCGGGCGACGGCGTCGGCGGGCTCACCGGTGAGCAGTGCGGCGGCCTGGGCGGCGGCCCCGAGCGCGACCAGTTCCCGGGCCTCGGGCACCTGGACCGCTCGGCCGGACAACCGCAGCACGGTCCGCTGCCAGGCCCTGCCGCGGGCTCCGCCGCCGATCAACAGCAGTGGTTCGTCGGGGGCGGGGCTCTCGCCTCCGGCACGCAGTACGTCGTCCAGGGCCACGAGAAGGGCGTGGGCGGCGCCGTCGTAGGCGGCCTGGAGCAGCCGGCCCGGCGTGGTGTCGTGGCGCAGGCCGTGGACCAGGCCGGAAGCGCCCGGGAGGTCCGGCGTGCGCTCGCCGTCCAGGTAGGGAAGGACCACCACCGTGCCGCCCGCCTCGACGTCCTCGCGGCCGCGTCCGACGAGGGCGGCGAAGCGGTCGACGGCGAGGGTGCAGTTGAGCGTGCAGGCGAGCGGCAGCCAGCCGCCGAGGGCATCGGCGAAGCCGGCGACGGTCCCGCTCGGGTCGGCCGGCCGGGTCCGGCCGACGGCGTAGACGGTGCCGGAGGTACCGAGGCTCAGCACGGGACGTCCGGGGGTCAGGCCCAGCCCGAGGGCGGCGGCCATGTTGTCACCGGTCCCGGTGGCCACCAGCGCGCCTTCGCGCAGTGGCATCCCGGCCCGTACGGTGCCCGCGAGGGCGCCCGGCGGGAGGACTTGTGGCAGCAGCCCGGGGTCGAGGCCGATCCGGCCGAGGACGTCCTGGTCGTAGCCGTCCGGGCCCCACCAGCCGGTTCCCGACGCGTCACCGCGGTCCGTCACCGCCTCGCCGGTCAGCCGCTCCGTCAGGAAGTCGTGGGGAAGCCGGACGGCCGCGACGCGGTCGGCCGCGGCACGCTCGTTCGCGTGCAGCCAGGCCCACTTGGCGGCCGTGAAGGCGGCCGTCGGGACGCTGCCGGTGCGGCGCGCGAGCTCTGCCGGGCCGAACGCGGCTCCGAGTTCGGCGGCCTGCGGGGCGGAGCGGACGTCGTTCCACAGCAGCGCCGGGCGCACCGGCCGGCCTGCCGCGTCGAGGGTGACCAGGCCGTGCTGCTGGCCGGCGATCGAGCAGGCGGTTGCGCGATCCGCCCAGCCGGTGCCCGCCGTGGCCTCGCCGAGCGCCCGCCACCACTGTTCGGGGTCGCTCTCGCGTCCGGCGCCGGCGCTTACGGCGTGCGAGGCGAGGCCCTCGCCCAGGACGGCGCCGGTTTCCAGGTCGACGGCGACGGCCTTGGTGGACTGGGTCGAGCTGTCGACACCGATCACGACACGCTGAGCAGACATGCGTTCCTCCGGTGGGGTTCCTTCTGGCGTCTCGGCATACTAATTTGTTTTTCGTCATTACAAATAGCCCTCGGCCTGATCCGGAGCGCCTCATGACCAGCGACCCGCTCGTCCCCACCCCCGCGCACAGGTTCACCTTCGGCCTGTGGACCGTCGGCTGGCAGGGGCGGGACCCCTTCGGCGACGCCACCCGGCCCGCCCTCGATCCCGTCGAGAGCGTGGAGCGGCTGGCCGAGCTCGGCGCCTACGGCGTCACGTTCCACGACGACGACCTGATCCCCTTCGGCGCCGGCGACGCCGCCCGCGAGCAGGCGGTCAAGCGCTTCCGCACCGCACTCGACACGGCCGGGCTGAAGGTGCCGATGGCCACGACGAACCTCTTCACCCACCCGGTGTTCAAGGACGGCGCCTTCACCACCAACGACCGGGACGTGCGCCGGTACGCGCTGCGCAAGACGATCCGCAACATCGACCTGGCCGTGGAACTCGGCGCCTCGGTCTACGTCGCCTGGGGCGGCCGCGAAGGCGCGGAGTCCGGCGCGGCCAAGGACGTGCGCACCGCCCTCGACCGGCTGAAGGAGGCCTTCAACCTGCTGGGCGAGTACGTCGAGAACCAGGGTTACGACCTGCGCTTCGCGATCGAACCCAAGCCCAACGAGCCGCGCGGCGACATCCTGCTGCCCACCATCGGCCACGCCCTGGCGTTCATCAACGAGCTGGACCGGCCAGACCGGGTCGGCCTCAATCCGGAGGTCGGCCACGAGCAGATGGCCGGACTGAACTTCCCGCACGGCATCGCCCAGGCCCTGTGGCACGGCAAGCTGTTCCACATCGACCTCAACGGCCAGACGGGCATCAAGTACGACCAGGACCTGCGCTTCGGCGCGGGCGACCTGCGCCAGGCCTTCTGGCTGGTCGACCTGCTGGAGTCGGCGGGCTACGACGGCCCCCGCCACTTCGACTTCAAGCCGCCGCGCACCGAGGACTCCGCCGGCGTCTGGGCCTCGGCGGCCGCCTGCATGCGCAACTACCTGCTCCTGGCGGAGCGTTCCCGCGCCTTCCGGTCCGATCCGGCGGTCCAGGCCGCGCTCGCCGCCTCCCGACTGCCCGAGCTCGCCCTGCCCACCGCCGAGGACGGCCTGGCCGGGCTGCTGGCCGACCGGTCCGCCTTCGACGAGTTCGACGTCGATGCCGCCGCCCGCCGCGGCATGGCCTTCGAGCAGCTGGACCAGCTCGCCCTCGAACACCTCCTCGGCGCCCGCTGAGCCGATGCGCGCAAGAGCCGGGCCGCGACGATCCACGGCCCGGCTCCGCCACTCCCCAGGGGGCAGTCCGGGGTGGTCATGGGCGGTATCTCGCGGGTCGGTCGGGCTCCTCGGTCTCGGGGGCGGGGCTCAGTGCGCGGGCGGCCAAGCGGTCTGCGCGATCCTCGCCGCGTACGTACCTGCCGTTGCTCTACAACATCGCCGACGACCACCCACCGCCGATCAACGCGCTTCCACGCCCTCTGCGCCCTCTGCGCCGCCGCCGCATGAACCTCACAAGATCACCAACAGAGTCACGGCACTGCGAAGTGCGCCCTACGCGTCGCGGCTGCGGCCGGTCAACAACCGCGCCTTGTAGGCGGCGGTGAGGGCGACGAATCGGGTGTTGCCCACTGCGTAGCGCAGGAACATGCGGCGTGGTTCCTGGATCAGCCGGTGGAACCATTCGAGGCCGGCCCGCCGCATCCACCGTGGTGCCCTGCTGCGCAGTCCAGCCACCACGTCGAAGGATCCGCCGACGCCGACCACCAGGGCGCAGCCCAGGTCCTTCTGCGTCCGCGCCAGGAAGTACTCCTTGCGCGGACTCGGCACGGCGAGGAAAAGGATGTCCGGACGGGCTTCGCGGACGGCCGCCACCACCTGGGGCTCCTGGGTCTCGTCCCAGTAGCCGTCCCGGTACCCGACGACGTCGACACCCTGGTCGGCGGCGATACGCGCGGCCTTCTGGACCACGCTGGTTTCGGCGCCCAGCAGGTACACGCGGTATCCGTGGCGCGCGGCGCTGCGCCACAGAGCCAGCATGAAGTCGATGCCCGCCACCCGCTCGGGCAGCGGGCTGCCGAGGAGGCGGCCCGCCCAGACGACCGACTGCCCGTCGGCATTGACGAGCGAGCAGGAGCGGATGATCCGGGCCAGGTCCGGGTCGTCGTGGGCCTGGACGATCTTGGCGGCGTTCAGCACGACGTGCTGGTGGGGGCCGCCGTCCGCGATCAGTGCCTCGGCGGCCGCCACCGACTCCTCCAGGGTGAGCGGGTGGACGGGCAGTCCGCACACGGTTACGGGCGGGCGGGGGCCCGTCGGCCTTGTCGACCCGTCGTGTTCCAGCGGTTCGGGTGTGGACACGCTGTTTCTCCGTTCGCCCCCCATACCACCACTCAGAAATTCGTGTCCCGCCAGATCCGTGAGAACGCGTCCCTGACCGTGTCCGGATCGTAGAGCGGGCGGAGTTCTTTCCAGGCCTTCTGTTGCCGATGCCGGACACCGTCGATGTCGGCCATGCACAGCGTCAGGAAATCGGTGACCGATTCGACGGTGCTGTCGATCTGCTCCACACAGCCCCGGCTGAACAGTTCCGCGCTGCCGGGCGACCTAGTCGCGGCCACGGCGCAGCCCACCTGAAGGCCTTCGAGCAGCACGAAGGGAAGGCCTTCCGCCCATCGAGCGGGCAGGACGAAGACATCGACCCCGGACCAGAACGAATGAACCTCGTCCGGTGCCAGTACACCGAGGTCCTCGTCCACGCACGACATGTGATGAGGTGGCACGTCACTGCGTATTCCCGCGACCGAGAACTCCACGAGGGCGCCTGTTCGTTTCAATCCGGCCACCGCATCGCAGAGGATGTCGAATCCTTTACTTCTGTGCATCGACCCCAACCAGCCGACGCGCAAGCGTCCACTGGAATCCGATGGACGGGGCGAGGCGGCGCCCGTGGGTGCGGGATTTCTCACCACATGCACGGATGCGAATCGGCAACCGGACGCCCTGATATCTTCCGCCACGTCCTCACTGAGTACCAGCCAATGACTGCCCCCGAGCGCCTTTCTCAAAAACGCATTCGAGCGAAGTCGCGCGGGAAGCTGAGAACCGTGGAGATGCATCACGGGGGTGCAGCGGAATGCCCTGGCGAGCATGGTGATGATGACGTCGCGCAGGAGCGGCAGGCCCCACTGGGAGATCGGGAGATAGATCGCGCTCGGTGACATCACCGTCAGCACACGGGCACAACGCACAACGGCGGCCACCGTCGCGGCCGCCCCGGCCGACCAAGTCGCCTTGAACTTCATGGATCCGGTGCGGTCGGCGGAAAGCGAGACGACCGCGACGACCCGGCAGCACGACTCCACGACCGGTGTGAAGAATTCCGCGGCTCGCCCCATTCCACCCAGGCTCGCGCTGTGCCTCAAAACCAGGACCGTCGGCCATGAAGTCGTGGAAGGACTTCTCTTGCGGATCGGGAACACTGTCCTTCTCCTGTGCATCAGCAGTGGCGCCTGCGGTGAAACGCGGAGTTTCGGAATGATGACGCTCACCCTCTGCCCCTCGCGGTCATCCTCGCCGGAGGGCGGTTCTTCGGTAAAGACCTCCCTATGAGATCACCCGTCCCGTGAGCAGTCCAGGACGACACGGAGTTGCTGCACTGTCCATTTATTCACAAAAATCACCGACCGAATCTGCCGGGGAATCGTGACCGTGATCCGCCGAGTTCGGACTGCCCGCGTGGTAGGACAGAGCGGGACGACAGAAGGAGACGTCATGGGCGCGTTGGGTGTGGACTCCGCACTGCTCTGGCTTTTGTTTTCCGCCGCCTGTGTCGGCGTCCTGCTCCTCGTGTCCGTATTTCGGAGGGTGGCGGTCTGGTTGCTGTGGGGAGCAGCTCTGGCACCTTTGTTCCTGTTCGGCAGGGACTATGCGACGGTAGGTCTCGATCCGGTGTACCTTCTGGATGTCCTGGTCGTACTCGCGCTCCTTGCCGGTTCTCCGGTCTGGGCTTCACGAGCCCTTTCGGAGTCTCGCCTGCGGGGATACCGCATGTGCGCCATTCTGCTGGCCGTCGCCGCGACCCAGGCGGTAGTCCGTGGTGTGGCACAGGGCTATCCGGGCGCGATGAAGGGCTGCATCCTGGGGCTGTATCCCCTTTTCGCCTGGGCCGCCGCGACATGGTTTCTCACGCAGCCCGTCGAGGAGTTCCTCCGGAGGAGATGGATCCTGTACCTGCCGACCGCGGGTGCGCTTCTGATGATGGTGCTGGGCCGGTTGGTCATGCCCGCCGCCGTGGGGCTGTACCTGGCGATCGCCGGAGCCTTCGGCATGGTCCTGCGCAAGAGAGGGGACAGTCGGCTGCTTCTGTGGACGCTGATCGGGTCCGCCTGCCTCACGGCGGCAGCCGACAAGCGCGGACCCCTGCTCGCGGTGGGTGCGGCGATTGCCGCGACGACGCTGGCCAGCCGGGCGTGTCGCCGTAGGACGGTCCAATGGCCCGCGCTGACCTGGAGTTTCCTCATCGTGGGGCTGGTGGCTGTGCTCAGTGTGTCGATGGCGCACCGGCAGTCTTCGGACCTGCCTGTCGTCGGGGGGCTGGTGAGCCGGATGCAAGCAAGTGAGAACGATGCCGACAGCGAAGCGGCCAACAATGTGGAACTGCGCTACGTCATGTGGCGCACGGCACTTGATGTCGCACGGTCCGAGCCACTCCTCGGCGCCGGAGCGGGCCGCCCGATCGAGGTCGTGTTCCAGGGTGCGGAGCTCGACAAGTCCGCGTCGGGCCCCCACAACTCCTTCGTCGGGTACGTCTACTACCTGGGCTGGCTGGCGGGCACCGCGTTCGCGCTGCTGATCGTGGCGACGTTGTGGCGCACGTGGCGGGCGCGGTCCCATCCTGTCGCGTCCGCCTGGTTCGGGGCGACGGTCGGTGTCTGCTGTATCGCCTTCACGAACGTCGCCTTCGAGACCACGTACATCGGTCTGCCGTCGTGGCTGGTCGTGGCGTGTGCCTTCGCCCTCGTCGGTGTTCCGCGTGCCGCAGTGCCGGCCGGGGACACCGGCTCGGCGCCCCCTCACACGGCAGAGCAGCCCGGGCATCGCCCTTACTCCGGCGCTCTCCGGCACCGGGCCGTCGGTCGCCACCGCCCATCGGTCCTGGCACTGGTGACCGGTGCTCACCCCGGATGCCGACCCGCCGTCGCGCGCGGAGGACCGGCGCTCCGCTGTCCACTTGGCCCTTGAGGAGTATCCGATGCACGAAACGCAAACCCAGGGCTTGCGGTCCCCCGGTCCGCCCGGGGGCGCCGTCGAGCGCGCCGGGACTCGGCTCGCCCCGCGGAGACTTCTCTCTGGAGACCCGTGCCGGGCGAGGATGCCGGATCTGCCTTTCCCGTCCGGTCGTTCGCCTTTGTCGTCGGATGCGGAGAGCCGCGCCATGTGTGCGACGTCCGGCGGGCGCGACGTGAGGTCCTCGGCGGTCGTCCGGGACCTCAGTCGTGGATACGCATGTGCTCGGCGGCGCGTCCGGTCCGAGAGTCCGGACGGCCCATGACGCGGAAGGGGACGGCAGGCGTCTGCGCGTCGCGCGTCCCGGCGTCGCTCCGCGGAGAGGCCTCGCTGGCTCTTCTCGGCGTGGTGGGCGGAGCGATCACCGCGCTTCTGGGGTCACTCCTGGTGGCGCGGCTGCTCGCGCCGACCGAGCGGGGCCACTACGCGTCCATCGTGGTGTTCACGACTCTTGCCCTGACGTGTCTTGAGATGGGCGGTGAGGTGGGGGTCCTCAGAGGCCTCGCGGACGTGCGGAAGGAAGGGACGTCTTTCGCTGCCGGTTACCTCGTCTGGACGCTCCTGGCCACCGCGTCGGTGGCCGGCGCCGCGCTCGCGGTGGGCGGTTGGACGCCCCCCTGGTTGCAGCCGTCGTGGCTTCTTCCGCTCTGTGTCACCGCCGCCGTCTACGGCGGACTGATGTTCAGGCTGACGACCGGGATGTTGGTGAGCAGCGGTTGGCTGCGTCGGTTGATCGTGGCACGGACCCTCGGGAACTGCGGACCGGTCCTCGGCTGTCTGCTCTGCGTTCCCCTCGGGCTCACGACGGCTCTGGATGTGGCCACGGTGTCGTTCGCCGCGCAGGCGGTGGTGAACTCCTTCCTCCTCCTCCGCCTCTCATGTTCCGGAAGACCGCTGCTGCCGTCCGCCCGGCACGGACGGGGGAGGGCGGCGTGGCACCGGAACATGTCTCTCGTCTGGTGCCGGGGGAACGTTGATCTCCATGTCCTCAACGGGTCCACCTACGTCCTGCAGCGTTCCGACCAGATGGCGCTCTCCGTCATCGGGGCGGACAGGACCCTCGGGATCTACGCCATCGCCACCAATGTCTCCGAGGTCGTCAGCTATCTCCCCGCGGCGCTCTTTCCTCTCGTCTCGCGGGGGCGGCCGGGCCACCCGGTCGAGTTGCGCAGGATCCTGGTGCTGCTCGCCGTCTGCGTCGGAGCCTTCACCCCGTTGGCCTACTTCGCCCTGCCCCTTCTCTACGGTGAGGCCTACCGGGCCGCGCAGCCCGCGGTCCTCCTCCTGGTACCGGCCACGGCTGTCCTGGCGGTGGGGCGCCTCTTCCAGGGCGTTGAGCTTCGTGACGCCGGACGACGCAGGCACTTGGCGGTGATCGCCGTGGCAGCCGCGGCGACCGAGTTCGCCGCCGTGTCCCTGTTCGGCGGGGCGGGGCCTGCGGCAGCCGCCCTCGCCTGCGCGGCAGGTTACGCCGTCTTCACCGTGTGGATTGCGCTGTCCCGCACGACGACGCCGTCCCGGGGCGCACGGCCTGCGAGGGACACCGTGCCGGTGCAGGGCGGTGTGCCGGCCAGGGACGTGGTCGACGGCCGGAAGGACTGAGCGCGGTGTCCATGCGCCGGAGCGGGTCGGGCCACTCAGTTCCGGGGGCGGCCCAGCAACTCAACGAAGGGCGCATCGGGCCGGCAGGCGGCGAAGTTGTACCCCCGGGTCGGTTCGACCTTCACCGCGGCGATCTCACGGATGGTCAGCGGGCGGGGGCTGCCCGGTGACATGACCACCATCCCCATGTCCAGGAGATGACGGCTGACCTTGCAGGTGGGGTCCAGGCCGTGGTCCTCGAACAGGAAGACGACATCGCGTTCGGCGAGGGTCGCCTTCGCGCCTTCGACCGCCGGGATCTCCGCGCCTTCCACATCCAGCTTGACCACGACGGGTCCGGTCAGTCCGGCGCAGTGGCGTCGTACGAGCGTGTCGATGGTCACCGATGCGACGTCGAACGACCGCCAGCCGTTCCGGCCCGCATCCGCGTCTCTCTCGCACACGGACGCCGCCGCGTGGCACAGGTGGTGGCTGACAATGGAGAGCGAGGCGTCGTCCTGCCCCCAGAGGGCGGCGTGGACGGCTTCGACTCCCCCGCCGTTCAGGGCGATGTTGTCCGTCAGCCGGTGGAAGGTCTCCGGGCTCGCCTCCACCGCCACGACGCGTCGGGCCCGGTGGCGGGTCAGCACCGACCAGAAGCCGATGTTGGCGCCGCAGTCCAGGAAGATCGTCTCGGGTGTGAGCACCCTGTCGAGCATGTCCCTGATCTCCGGCTCATAGGCGAAACCGGGATCCATCAGTTTCACCCAATAACCGTCATCGAGGTACACGCACAGTCGTGAGCCCTCGCCGATATGGACGGTGACCCGGTTGTCCCTGTCGAAGTGCTTGGACAACATCCATGTCAGGCGCTGGACACACCGATGGCCGACCGGCCTGGCGGCTCGCGCCAGCAGTTGAACGGCGGCTGCCTGGAGACGGGCCCCCGCGCCCCCGTGAACCGTCACCTTGCGCGATCTCACGCGGTCCGTACAGTATTCCGTCTTCTTGCTTGCGTCGTTTTCGCAGCTATCGGCCTCAGTGCGACTCATACGCGAAACGTATCCGCGGGCGGGATCGTGGCCACGGAGATGAGCAGACGCACGCATTCGATTCACGCTTTCGGCGGGAAAAGCCGATTTCATTACAGCAGCGAGCCCATCACAGTGATACTCCTCGCCGCATCAAGTAAAGCCCCACGCCAAGCGGCCGGTCGTCAAACGCAACCTTGCGGCCAGGGTTAAAGTGACCACCGCTGATGCGGACGACGAGTGTTCAAGTCGCTTCACCTCCCGAAGGGGCAGCCCCACCTATGCCAGTCAAGAGTTATCGGACACTTCACGGAATCCGTGGTGTTGCGGCCCTGTGTATCGTCGTCCTGCACTCCCCGCGGCTGTTCGGATCGGCGCCGGTCTTCCTGGCACTGGCTGTCGATCTTTTCTTCGCACTGAGTGGCTTTGTGCTGGCCCATGCCTACGAGGATCGTCTCCGTCGCGGGATGACCCCTCTGGCGTTCCTGCGTCAGCGCTGGGCGCGGCTGTACCCGCTCTATGGCGTGGGATTTCTCTTGGGTGTCGCGCATGCAGTATTGTGCATTAAATATAATTCACCCACGGAACATTGGAGTTGGGGAGAGCTGTCCATCACTCTTCCGTTTGCGGCGTTCATGATTCCCGCGCCGGTGGTTCAGGGGCTGTTCCCTCTCAATGGGCCGATGTGGTCTATCTTCTTCGAGCTGCTCGCGAACCTTCTTTGGGTTGTTTTCTGGCGCCCGCTGCAATCCGTTAAGATTCTTTTCGGTACCGTTCTGGTGTGCGGTGGACTTTATGCCTGTGCCTTGATGTACGTCGAAGCCCCGGCGCTGGGCCTTACTTGGACAACCTTTCCCGGGGGGCTGGCGCGGGTGTGCTACTCCTTCGGCGCGGGCCTGCTGGTCCACCGCCTCAAGGGCAAGCTGCGCACGCCGAAGACTCCACCGTTGATGCTGATGGGCGCGCTGCCGGTCATGGCGCTCTTCAGCCCCGGTCCGATCGTGCAACTGCTGTCTGTACTGCTGGTGTTTCCGCTCATTGTCCTGCTCGGCGCGAGTAACGAGCCGAGGGCTGCCACCCAGGGCATCTACGAATCATTGGGCAAGGCGTCCTACGGCGTGTACGTACTGCACCGCCCGCTGGCAGCCCTTCTGTATGCGGCCGTCCTGCAGTTCGCCGGATGGCGGCTCGAAGCCATTGCCCCATGGGGCGGACTGCTCTTCCTGGCCGGGCTGGTAGCAGGAGGCCTCGTCCTTACGGACGTGTTCGAAACACCGGCACGACGGTGGCTGACTCGCCGTCTGACCAGAAAGAGCGAGGAGCCACTGCGCATCCCGGTCTGCGATGGTCTGCCACGTGATCGCGTCGGGGAGGACTGCCCGACAGCCGCACAGACGCAGGCTTCGGAACGTTCCATGTGAAGGACGCCTCACAGCGGCCGCCCCACACTGCCCGGCGCTGGGCCGGCGGCGGAGGTGCTCGTTCGCGATCCTTGCCAAGGCTGGGGCCGCGGCCCGCAGCCGCCGGACCGCGCCCCCCGGGCCGTGACGCTGAGCCGCCGACCGTTCCCCCTGCGCCTCGCGGGCCCGAAGGGGAACGATGCGCCATGACTCGGTCCTGTCAGGGAGACGAGCCTCCAGCGGGCGCGGAGGGGTTCCGCGCGGGTCCGTCTCCTGAGCGCAGACGCCGCTCAGCCGCGGTTTCGCGCGAAGAGCCCGAAGGTGGTGGCCGGACCGAAACGTTCCCCCAGGGCCTGCAGCGCTCCTGATTGAGTCGACCAGTAACGCTGCACCTCCACATCGTGAAAGGCCGGTTCCAGGAGTTTCTGCAGGGCCACCTCGTCCACTCCTTGCCGGACGACGTGGTACTCCGACATATCCGCCTCGTTCGTCTCGTCGTAGTGACCGCGCAGTCGGCGCACCCTGGTGGCCAGGCCGCGGCGCAGTTCGCCCTGACCGAGCCTCCACAGGAGATAGGCGCCACGATCCAGGTTCATGGAGAGTCCTGACCGGCGCGGGTACCACAGTGGGTCCTGGGCGCTGAAGAAACCGCCGCCGGGGGCGATCCGCTGAATGAGATGTCCGACGGCACCCAAGTAGTCTGGGATGTGGTGCAGTACGGAAATGCACACCACGGCGTCGACCGGCTCCGAGCGGAAGATCTCCTTGCCTTCGAAGTCATGAACGACGGTGACGTTCGGATTGTTGCGGAAGCGCTGTCGGAGGACCGCCGCGCTGGGGGCGCTCATTTCCGTCACATCGACCCTTGCCCCGGCCGCCACCAGATGGTCGGTAAAGGTTCCGTGCCCAGCGCCGACCTCGAGGACCCGGCACTGGCCGTTCCGTTCGATGACCTCGCCCACGAGAGTATGCACGCCCGAGATCACGCGCTCGCGGACGCTGTGATGCCGGATATGTGGAGAGCCGTTCGCATAATCATGCCCATCGCCATGGGCCCGTTCTTGAAGTTGCCCAATGGTGGGCCTGCTCAAGGTTTCTGTCATGCCGGGACACTATTCCGGTAGTCGCCTTCACGGCCCGTCCCCCCGTGCTCGGGAAACGTAATTCACACATCCGGCCGTAACATGCGTCCGCCGGCACGGCGTGCTTGTCAGGCGATGAGTGTCCTTCAGGTCCATTCTGTTAGGTGCCTCCCGAGTTTTCGCTGTACCGCAGTCGACCGGTTCGCCTGTGGCGTCCTCCGAAAGGAAAATCTCCCGGTGTTTTCCACCGTCTGCGTCGTCGGCCTCGGCTACATCGGCCTGCCCACCGCCGCCGCGCTCGCCACGAACGGGATCGACGTCATCGGCGTCGACGTCAACCCGACCACCGTCGAACTCATCAACGCCGGCCGCGCCCCCTTCGTCGAACCGGATCTGGCGGTGGCCGTCAGCGGCGCCGTGGCCATGGGGAGGCTGCGCGCGACGGGCACACCCGAGCCCGCGGACGCCTTCATCATCGCCGTCCCCACCCCGCTTCAGGAGGACCACACGGCGGACCTGTCGTACGTGCGCAGTGCCGCGGCGGCGGTGGCGACCGTACTCAAGGCGGGTGACCTCGTCATCCTCGAGTCCACCTCACCCCCCGGCACCACCGTGGAGCTGTCCCGGTGGCTGGGCAAGCACCGCCCCGACCTGACGTTCCCCCACGAAGAGGGCGACGCGCCCGACGTGCGGGTGGCCCACTGCCCCGAACGCGTCCTGCCGGGCCGGACGATGATCGAGATCGTGACGAACGACCGTGTCGTCGGCGGCGTGGGGGTGGGCTGCGCCGAACGGGCCCGCGCCCTCTACGAGGTGTTCACAAAGGGGGAGTGCCTGCTCGCCGACGCCACCACGGCGGAGATGGCCAAGCTCGGCGAAAACGCCTTCCGGGACGTCAACATCGCCTTCGCCAACGAGCTGTCCATGGTCTGCGACCACCTCGGCATCGACGCGGGCGATGTCATCGCACTGGCCAACCGTCACCCCCGCGTCGACATCCTGCGTCCGGGGCCGGGTGTCGGCGGCCACTGCATCGCCGTGGACCCCTGGTTCATCGTCGGCACGGCGCCCCGGCAGTCGCGTCTCATCCGGCTCGCCCGCGAGGTCAACGACGAGCGGCCCGACTACGTGCTCGGCGAGGTCGTCCGGACAGCCGGCCGGTTCAAGGACCCCGCGATCGCCTGCCTCGGCCTGGCCTTCAAGGCGAACATCGACGACCTCCGCGAAAGCCCCGCCCTGCACATCGTCACGCAACTGGCCGAGCGGCAGGTCGGCCGTCTGCTCGTCGCGGAGCCGCACATCAGGGAACTGCCGGACTCACTGGCACGCACGGGCCGGGCCGAACTCGTCGACGTCACCACCGCCGTGCGGGACGCGGACGTCGTCGTGCTACTCGTGGACCACGACTCCTTCCGCGGCGTCCACCGGACCGCCCTGCGCGGGAAGGCCGTGTTCGACACCCGCGGCTTCTGGCGCTGACGCGGCGCCGCCCGCGGGGTCCGGCGCGGCGGCGCCGAACTCCGCGGGGCGCCCGCACAGCCCCATCCAGTGCCCGATCGCCCGTACGGTACGGTCCGCGGCCCGCCCGTCGCCGTACGGGTTGACGGCCTTCGCCATCGCGGCGTACGCCTCCCGGTCGTGCAGGAGCCGGTGCACCTCCTTCACGATGTGCTCACGGTCGGTGCCCACCAGCAGGGACGTGCCCGCCCGCAGGGCCTCGGGACGTTCCGTGATGTCCCGCATCACCAGCACGGGCTTGCCGAGGCCTGGCCCCTCCTCCTGGATGCCTCCGCTGTCGGTCAGGATGAGGTGCGCGCGGTTCATCAGCCGGGCGAACGCCCCGTAGGGCAGCGGTTCCGTCAAGCGGATGTTGCCGATGTGGGCGACCCGGGGCAGGATCGCCGCCCGCACGACCGGATTGGGGTGCAGCGGGAGCACGACGAGGAGGTCGGGCTCGGTACGGGCCAGATCGGCGAGGGCACCGCCGATGGACTCCATTCCGCTTCCCCACGACTCCCGGCGATGGGCCGTCACCAGCAGGACCCGGCGGGTGGTGTCGTCGAGGTCGGCCAGGCCCGGGTCCCCGTAGTGCGTCGCGCGTTCGACCGCCCAGCGCAGGGCGTCGATGACCGTGTTCCCGGTGACCACGACGGACGACGGGAGGACGCCGTCGCGGAGCAGGTTGTCCCGCGCGTGCCGGGTGGGCGCCAGGTGGAGGGACGCCAGCTGGGTCGCGAGCCGGCGGTTGATCTCCTCGGGGAAGGGCGCGTACCGGTCGTCGGTGCGCAGTCCCGCCTCCAGATGGACCACGGGGACCTGGCTGTAGAAGGCGGCGAGGGCCCCGGCGAACGCGGTCGTGGTGTCCCCCTGGACCAGCACCGCGTCCGGGCGCTCGCACCGCAGCAGGGGAGACAGCCCCTCGATGACGCGCACGGTGATGTCGGCGAGGGACTGGCGCTCGCTGAGGATGTCCAGGTCGTGGTCGGCGCGGATGCCGAACAACGCGTGCACCTGGTCGAGCAGGCCGCGGTGCTGGGCGGTCACCGTCACCGTGGGCCGGAACATCGGGGATCGGTCGAGTGCCTCGATGACGGGGGCCATCTTGATGGCCTCCGGTCTCGTTCCGTAGACGACCATCAATCGCTTCACCCGGGTCTCCTTTCGAGCGGCGCCGGACCGTTGCCGGGTCAGCCCCCACCGGTGGCCGTATCGCCCGGAGCGTAAGAAGTGCGCACGTTCTCCGAGCACCAGCGAATCGGTATTCCGTGACAATGCCCGCCATGCCGGTGGCAAGTTCACCCGGCCGTATGGACATGTTCGTCCGTCTGGTCCGTTCCGCGGGAGAACCGCACCCACCGGTGAACTGCCCCCCTACAGTGCGCCGTGGGCCGCGATCCCCTCCCCGAAAAGGCAGGAAATGAAAACAGTGCTCCTGTCCCCGCGCACCGGTTCCATCACGGTGGGAGAAATTCCCGCCCCCGAAACAGCCGCCGGGATGGTGGTGATCCGCAACGACTGGTCGCTCATCAGCGCGGGTACGGAGCGGGCCACCGTCTCGACCGGCGCGCAGAGCCTGCTCGGCAAGGCGCGGCAGCGGCCCGAGCAGGTGGCGCAGGTGATCGACAGCCTGAAGCGGACGGGCCTCGCCGACACCTACCGGACGGTCCAGGACCGCCTGGACCGTCCGGTGCAGCTCGGATACTCCTGCGCGGGCACGGTCCTGCGGACGGGCGAAGGGGTCGACGACATCCGCCCCGGGATGCGGGTCGCCGCAGCCGGGGCCCGCTACGCCTCGCACGCGGAGATCGTCGCGGTACCCCGCAACCTCGTGGTTCCCGTGCCGGACGGCGTGGACACCCAGTGGGCCGCCTTCGCCACGGTCGGCGCGATCGCGCTGCAGGGAATCCATCAGGCCGAGGCGGTGCCGGGCTCCCGGATCGCCGTCATCGGCCTCGGCCTGGTCGGTCAGATCACGCTCCACCTGCTGCGCGCCTACGGGTATGACGGGCTCGGCATCGACCCCGACCCCGCCATGGTGGCGCTCGCCGAGTCGGCGGGTCTGGTGGCCTTCCCCCGTGGCACGGACGGCCTGTCCGGCGCTGTCTCCCGGCACTGGGCAGGCGCCGGTGCGGACGCGGTGCTCATCACCGCCGCGACGTCCAGCTCCGACCCCGTCGAGTTCGCCGGCCGTCTCGCCCGTGACCGCGCCACCGTGGTGGTCGTCGGTGACGTCGGCGTCGCGCCGCCACGGTCGTCGTACTACCACAAGGAACTGTCGATCCGTTATGCGCGGTCCTACGGCCCCGGCCGGTACGACCCCCGCTTCGAAGAGGGCGGCCACCCCTACCCCGAGGGCTATGTCCCGTGGACGGAACGGCGCAACCTCGCCGAGGTGCTCCGGATGCTGGCGACGGGCACGGTGGACCTCGCCCAGCTGCAGCCGCGGGTCTTCCCCGTCGAGCAGGCGGCCGACGCGTACGAGGCGCTGAAGCCGTCACCCGGCGGCCGCAGCGTCGCCCTGCTGCTGCGCTACGCCGGAACCGCGCAGCTCCCGCCCCGGCCGGCCCCGGAGGCGGGCCCCCGCGCATGGACCTCTCCGCGGGGCACACTGCGGGTCGCGGCGATCGGGGCGGGCAACTTCGCGACGAGGACGCTCTTCCCCCAGCTGGAACGGGAGTCCGGCGTCACGTTCTCCTGGGTCGCCGGCGGGCGGGGACTGTCCGCCGCGCACCAGGGCCGGCGGTGGGGTTTCCGCACCGTCGCGGAGAGCGTCGAGACCGGCCTGGCCTCGGGCGAGGCGGACTGCGTGATGGTGCTCAGCCGCCACGACAGCCACGGCGGGTACGCGGCGCGGGTGCTGCGCGGTGGCGCCGCCCTGTACTGCGAGAAGCCCCTGGGTCTCAGGGAGACGGAACTGGAGGACATCGCGGACGCATGGCTGGTCTCCGGCGCCCCGGCGATGGCCGGGTTCAACCGGCGGTTCGCCCCCGCGGTGCGGGACCTTCGCGCCGCGCTCCCAGGGAACATGCCCCTCCAGGTGGTTTACCGGGTGTTCGCGGGCCGGCTCCCGGCCGACCACTGGTACTTCGATCCCCGGCAGGGCGGCCGGCTGCTCGGCGAGGTGTGCCACTTCATCGACACCGCGGGCTTCCTCGTCCCGGGGAGGCCGGTCGGAGTGCGGGCCGTCGGTGCGGACGCGAGGGACCCGGCCGCCGCACAGAACGTCACCCTCCTTCTCACCTACGACGACGGGTCGGCCGCCTCCATCGTGTACGGGGGGCTGACCCCGCCCGGCGCACCCAAGGAACTCCTGGAAGTGGCCACCGACGGGGTGGCGGCCAGGATCGACGACTTCGGCTCGCTCACCGTGTGGAAGGGGGGCCGGGCGGTCACGACGAAGTACCGTGGCGCGCCCAAGGGCCACGCGGACGAGATGCGCGCCCTCGTCCGGCTCGTCCGGAACGAGCCCCTTGACGAGGAGACCGCTGCCGCCGCCGGCTTCGCCCCGGCGCTGTGGAGTTCCCTCGTCGCCTGCCGCGCAGCCCGTTCGCTCACGGAGGACCGCGTCGTGGAGTGCGCCCCCGCCACACCGGCGCTGGCCAGGGCACTGGGGTGCCCGTCGCCCGGTCCCGACGCCGCGGCCGCCGTGCCGAGGCCGGGCGGACAGGCGGCCCGCCCCGGCGGTGGTTCCGCTTCGACCACGGCGGCGCTCTGATGTGCGGTTTCGTGGTCCTGCTGAACCGGACCGCGTGGCATCGGCCGCCGGCGCACCGGGACCCGTGCGCGGCGCTCGCGCACCGCGGCCCCGACGCGAGCGGGCACCTGGATCTGGACGGCGGTAACTGGCACGCTGCGCTGCACTTCCGCCGTCTGGCCGTCGTGGACCTCGACCCGAGGAGCGACCAGCCCTTCGGCTCCCCGGAGCGGGGCGTGATGCTCTACAACGGCGAGATCTACAACGCTCCGTACCTGCGCGAGGTGCTGCGGAAGCGGCACGTGACCTTAAGAACCGAGGGCGACACCGAGGTCCTCTACGAATTGCTGCTGCAGCCGGACGCGCCGCGGCTGCTCGACGAGGCGGACGGCATGTTCGCCTTCGCCCTCGTCCTGCCCGACGGCGAGGTGCGCTACGGGCGGGACCGACTGGGCGTCAAACCGCTGTACGCGGCCTCGGACGCGGCGGGCCGCCTGGTCGCGCTCGCGAGTGAGATCGAACCGCTGCGGGCAGCCGGGCTGACCGGCGACGCGGACCCGGTCGCGGTGGCGCAGGGCGCCATGTTCCTGTGGACGCCGCCGCCGCGGACCGGCTGGCAGCGCGTTCGTGCCGTCACGGCCGGGACGGTGCTGTCCCGGCGCGCTCCCCGCTATGACGAGGCGTCACCCTGGTGGCGGGCCGGTGCCGCCCAGCCCGCCGCGGACATCGGTGCCGCGGTCCGCGCGTCGGTCGCCCGGCAGGTGCGCGCGGACGTGACGGTGGGGCTGCTGCTCAGCGGAGGGCTGGACAGCACCTGGCTGGGCGTGGAGATGAGCAGGGAGGGCTTCGCCGGGCCCGCCTTCGCCGCCAGAGCGCGCTCCGCGACGGCCGCCGCGGAGCCGTTCGAGGACGACGCCCCCTACGCCGCCCGGGTCGCCCGACAGCTGGGCCTGCCACTGACGTGGGTCGACCTGGACGTCGACGTGCTGCGCCGGATCCCGGAGCTGGTCACCACCATGGAGCTCCCCTTCGGGGACCCGGCCGCCGTCGCCCTCATACAGCTCTCCGGCGCCGCACGCGGTGAAGCGACCGTGCTGCTGTCGGGGCTCGGGGTCGAGGAGCTGTTCCTCGGATACGAGCGCTACCAGGCCGTGCTCCTGCTGCAACAGCTCCCCGTGTGGGCGCGCCTCACCCTCGGCGCCACCGCCTTCGTCCCCGCACCCCGGCGCTACCGGGGCCGTGCGGACAAGTTCGGGCGGCTGCTCCAGCTCGGCCCCCGCGACTGGTCGTGGGCGACGCAGTCGTACTACTCCGGGCGGGAGTGGGCGGCGCTGTCGCCGCTCGTCGGGCTGGAGGCGGTCACCGAGCGGCATCGCGAGGTGGCGGGCGCCGTGCTGGACGCGGGCGGGACGCCCCTCGCGGCGCTGGCGGAGTGCGACCGGCGGCTGTTCCTGCCGGGGCTGAACCTGCTGTACGGCGACCGCGCGTCGATGCGGGCGAGTGTGGAGCTGCGGGTGCCGTTCCTGGGCGAGTCGGTGGTGGCCGCCGCCCTCGGCGCCGTCGCGGAGGAGCAGCTGCGGCTGGGCGACGGCAAGGCGCGCTTTCGCGCGGCCGCGGTGGCGTCTGGTGTGCCGGAGTTCGTCGCCCGGCGCCCCAAGACGGGCTTCGGGGCGCCGGTACGGTCGCTGCTGCGCGAGCACGGTGACCGTCTGTGGAGAGAGGTACGGCGCTCCCCGCTCTTCGACGACGTCTTCGACCGGCGGACCGCCGACCGCCTCGTCGCCGAACACGTCCGGGGCCAGCGTGACCGGGGGCTCGCCGTGTTCGGGCTGTTCTGCGCGGCCGTGTGGTGGGAGCGGAACGCGGCGGGAGGCGCGGGGCGGACCGCGGACGTCTTGGCGGGCTACGAGGCGGCCGTCGTCGGCTGAGCGGCCGGGGCGGCGGGGTGCCGGCCGTCCGGCAGGACGGCGTGGAGGGCGGTCAGCGCGTCCAGAAGGGGAGCGGCGCTCCATCGGGGCGACTCCCACAGTGCCCTGTTCCCCTGCCAGCCCTTGGCCCGCGCGTCCGTGCCGAGACCGGGATAGCGGTCCGCGACGGCTGCCAGCACGGACAGAGCGAAGTCAGCCTGGACGAAACCGTGATGGGCCACCCACGCCGCCATCCGTACCGCTGTCGCGTCGTTGTTCGGGTCCCGTCTGCTCCGGCCGTCCGCGAAGTAGCGGGGCAGAGGGCCGTCGAACAGGTGCCGCAGGTAGTGGTCCACCCCCCGTTCGAGAGGGCGCCGGACGTCGATGCCGAGCAGCGTTCCCGCCTGTTCGAGGCGCAGCAGCACGTACCCGGTGTGGAAGCCGTCCACCCAGCCCAGCCGCGGGCCCCGTCCGTACGGCCACGAACCGTCGGGGCGCTGACCGTCCAGGCTCACCTCGACCGCACCGCGGGCGGCGTCGACCAGGCGGTCCGCCAGTCCGCCGGGCAGCGTCCCGGTGCGGGCCAGGCGGGCGGCGAGCGCGGCACCCATGAGGTTGGCGTTGTGGACGAGGACGTCGCCGGCCGGTGTGTAGGTGAAGAACTCGCCGTTGTGCAGGTGTTCCAGGAGCCCGTGGGCGAGCGACCGTACTGCCTCGTCGCCGAGCGTTCCGGTGTCCAGACAGCCGTCCGCGCAGAAGGTGGTGGCCACGAGGTTGGGGACGGTGGCGGGGTAGTACGCCCAGCGGGTCTGCACGTCGAACTCGTAGCGCCACAGCCCGGCGTAGCGCCCGGACAGCTGCTCGGCGGCCGCCAACCCGCCCAGCCGGAGGGCGCGCTCCCGCCACACGGGGGAGGCCGAGAGCCGGGCGCAGGCGCCGGCCGCGGTTGCGGCGGCCGTCGCGGTGCGCAGCGGGCGGATGCCCAGGACCGGACGCAGGTCGATCCGGCTGCGTTTGACGGCCTGCAGGAGCGCCTGCCGAAGCACACGGTGCACGGCCAGCCGTCCCAGCGGGCCGGTCAGCCCGTCGTACGGGTCCGGGCCCGCCCAGTCGCGGGCGTCGGCCCACCGGAAGAGCCGGTCTGCCAGGGCGAGGATGTCCGTGGCCTCGCGGGGCGAGCCGAGGCGGTCCCCGGCGGCGTGGTGGTCCGGGCCGAAGCGGTCTCGGGGTGAGTGGTCGGTGGGGGTTCCGGGCGGCATGGGCCCTCCAGGAGGATCGCCGGTGCTGGTGGATGTCGTCGGTGCCGTCGAATGGGGGAGCGGGGCCGGCAGCTGCTCAGTAGGCGCCCCTGCCCGCTACGACGGCTCCCACCGTCCGGCACAGCACCCCGAGGTCCACGGACGGGGACCAGTTGTCCACGTACCTGAGGTCCAGGGCGACCGTCTCGTCCCAGGAGAGGTTGGAGCGGCCGCTGACCTGCCACAGGCCGGTGAGCCCCGGTTTGACGGCCAGCCTGCGCAGCTCCACCTCGTCGTACCCGGCGACTTCGTCGGGCAGCGGCGGCCGCGGACCGACCAGGGACATGTGGCCCTGCACCACGTTGAACAGTTGGGGCAGCTCGTCCAGGGAGTAGCGGCGCAGCACCCGGCCGACACGGGTGATCCGGGGATCGCGGCGGATCTTGAACATCCGGCCGTCCTGCTCGTTGGTCCCGGTCAGCTGGTGCCTCAGCCGCTCCGCGTCGGTGACCATGGTGCGGAACTTGGCCATGGTGAACGGTTTTCCGCCGCGGCCGATGCGTGTCTGCCGGTACACGATGGGGCCCGGGGAGTCCAGCCGTACGGTGAGGGCGACCGCCACGAACACCGGGGCGAGCAGCACGATCAGCAGCGCCGCGCCCAGCCGGTCCGTCACCGCCTTGAGCAGCGTCGCAAGCCCCCGCCTCAGGGGCGGGGCCACGTTCAGCATCGTGAGCCCGGCCACGGAGAGGACGCCCACCCGGCGCCCGGCAACCTCGGTCAGGCCCGGTACGACCACGAGCGGGCGCTCCTCGCTGTGCAGGGCCCACGACAGCCGCCGCAGGCGCGTTCCGGTCATGTACGGTCCCGGCACGACGAGGACCGCGTCCACGTTGAGCAGCCGGGCCGCCTCCAGCACCGGGATGGAGTCGGCCGACATGTGCCCCGGTGCCTGCCTGCCGAGGCGGGCGGCGACCGGGGCCAGCGCATGCGGGTCCTCGTCGCCGACCGGGCACACCCCGACGACGACGAGCTCGTGGTCGGTTCGCTTCGCGAGGTGGCTCACCAGACCGTCGACGGCGTTCGCCTCCCCGATCACCAGGGCCCGGCGGACGGTCCGGCCGTCGCGGCGTCGAGCCACCAGATGACGGTGGATCAGCGCGCGCACGACGGTGCTCGTCGGCGCGCAGGGCACCAGGGCGGCGAGTGCGACGAGGAACGGGGACTCCTCGCCCGTCGCCGCCCGCACCACCGCGAGCAGTCCGACCAGCACCAGCCAGTCCTGCAGCGCGAGGCCGGTGCTGTCGCGCTCACCGAGACGGCGCTCGCAGTAGCGGTCCCGTGCGCCGCGCACGAGCAGCCATGCTGCGGCCGCCACCGTCGCGTAGGCCGCGGCATGCGTGCTGCCGGCCAGCGCGAAGGCCAGATACACCGGCACGGCGGCGCCGGCCGCTTCGCCGATGACGGCGGCCGGCGCGTACCAGAGGGGCTTGCCGGTGCGGCGCCTGGTCGGCGGCTGCTCCCGGACAACCTGTGTCTGCGCAGGTCTTGCCACTGGTACGCGGGGCATTGTCTCCTCGAACAGCCGCATTCGCCCTCCAAGCGCGTCAAAAAGGACTATTCGAGTGTGTATGGCTGTCCACTGAACAGGGGGGCGCGACGCTGGGCCGCGGGCAACTCTCACCCGTTGAGCAGAGCTACATGCCTCGTGCATATGACGCCGGGGCCGGGCGGCACGTAGTCCCCGGCAGGGTGCTTCTGCGGGAGGGCGCTGGAGGGCGGTGCGGTCCGCCGGTGACCGGCGCACGGGTGAGGGGGCGTACGAACCCCGCCTGCTTCACGTGCTCCGGCTCCGGTTCGCTCTCCGTGTCCGCCTCACCCGCAGGGCCGACCGGCGTCTTCACGGAGTCGCGGAGCAGCGGGGCGACGTCCACGGCCGCCCTCCGGTTCAGCCGCCGGGGCCGCCCGTCTGTCAGGCCGGGACCAATACCACGCGGAACATTGCGGGCCAGAACTTCCCGGTGATCAGGAACTGATCCGTCCCGGGGACCGCCGCGATGCCGTTCAGCGTGGACCCCGGGACGAGCTCGTCGTCGCGCAGCAGGCCCGAGGCGTCGATGCTCGCCGTCACCGCTCCGGTGGCGGGATCGATGCGCACGATGCGGTTGGTGAAGAGCACGTTGGCGTACACGGCGGCGCCGACGCACTCCAACTCGTTCAGCTCCGTCACCGGCCGGCCCCCTTCGGTCACGGTGACCTCGCCCGTCTTCGCGAGCGTCCCGGGGTCACGGAACGTCAGCCGTGACGAGCCGTCGCTGGTCACCAGCCGGTGCCGGGCCCGCTGGAGGCACACGCCCCAGCCGTCGTCCGGGTACGGGACGCGACGCAGCTCCGCGAGCGTCTTGGCGTCGCGCTCGATGGCGGTCCGGTTCCGCCAGGTGAGCTGCCACAGGGTTCGGCCGAGCACGGTGATGCCCTCACCGAACAAGGGCGCGGGGAGTGCCGCGCGGACCGTGGGCTTCTTGCCCGGAGGCCCTGCCCGTACCGAGGACCGGCCGGAGATGCCGGTGCCTTCGTAGAGCGTGTCGCCGGCCATCTCGAGTCCCTGGGTGAACGCCTGCGGGTCGTGCGGAAGGGTCTTGAGCACCTTGACCCGCAGGTGCTCGACCCGGTGCGCCGCGGCCTGCCGCCCACCCATGGCTCGGCCTGCCGGGTCGTCGGGGGCGCGGTCTGCCGGGGGGCGTGACGCGAGCAGCAGCGAGGCCGCGAGCACGGCCCCCGCCGTGCGGCGCACACGCTCAGACACGGCAGGCACCTGACGACTTGAGCGTCGTCCGCAGCGGCGTGACCAGGGGCTGCCGCAGCAGTGTCGGGGCGCCGTCCGCGTGCGGCTCCAGCAGATGCAGCACCAGGGTGCGGCGGGAGCCCGCGGGCAGCTCCAGGTCCAGCGTGAACACGGAGTGGCCGCGTTCGACGCCGGACGCGAGCAGCGCGCGGCGGCCATCCAGGGTTGCGTCGGCGAGGGTGGCTCCGACCCCGGCGTAGTACGACACCTGGAGGCGGTTGTCACCCGGCCGGGTGCGGTAGGGAGGGGAGTCCGCCCTGATGGTCACGTAGTCGGGCAGGCCGGAGGCCGGCGCCCGGTTGGTCAGGGTCATGGTCACGGTGACCGCGCGGTCGCTGCCGGAGCAGGCACCCGCTTCCCAGGTCAGGCTCCGGTCGAGGTAGTAGTCCAGCTTGCTGCCGGCCGCGTTGTTCACCACCAGTCCCGCGAAGGGGCCAGGGGCGTTGGGGAGCGTGCCCGAGTAGGGGCGGGACTCCAGGAGGCGCTGCTCCGCCGCATGCGCGCTCCACACCTTCAGCCGTCCGTCCCCCTGGGCGTCGTTCAGGGCGATGAGCAGGGCGGGCAGTCGGCGCGTGTCGTCGAGTGCCCCCATCAGCCGTGCGGCGGCGGCACGGGCGGCGTCGACGAAGAACGCCTTGCGCCGGGCGACGTCGTCGTACTTCGCGTAGCTGGCCCGTTCGGTGAGGTCCACGACGTTGTCGGCGGTGAGTTCGGTGCCGTCGGCCATGCGGGCCGGGCCGGTGACCTGCAGGAGACGGCTCAGTGTGACCGGGTCGACGGCGATCGCCCCGTCCACGCGTTCGCCGGTGTGCTTGCGCCATGCCGCTGCCCAGATGCGGGCCGCGTAGGGGAAGTGCGGGCTCATGTTGGAGTTGGGCCACACGTGGGTGGGGTCGCTACCCGCGTAGCGGGCGTTGAACTCGGCTCCGAGGTCGATGTCCGGCTTCGCCGTTTCCATCTCCGTGTTGTTGCCGAACCGCTCGAAGGACAGCCGGCCGCGGTCGGCCCGCAGCACGGCGAAGGCACCCGGAAGACCCCCGGTGCCGCGCGCCTCGGCGATGTTCTGGAACGCGAGGAAGTAACGTCGTTGTCCTTGCGTGCCGAGCATGGACGGCAGGACGCGGGCCGCCAGGGAGGCGTCGGTCATGGCCGGGGCGAGGCGGTCGAGCTGCTGTTGCAGCGCGGCACGGGCCCGGTCGGCCGCCGGCAGCCAGGTGGACCGGGGCAGACCGTGCACGTCGGTCCGCACCTCGGCAACGACGTCTGCGGCCCGGGCGATTTCCGGCCCGTGCCGCTGCAACGCCGCGAGGGCCTCGGACATCCCGCCGCCGCTTCCGTGCGGCGTGGACGGCGGCAGGACGCCGGTCAGCGGAGACAGCACGTCGCTGGCCAGCCGGTCCGCCGCGTATGCGGCGCCGCGCACGGTTCTGACGGGACCCCCGAGGAAGGGCAGCTCGGCGGCGGAGTACCAGGCCGGCCCGGTGGTGAGACGATGCGCCCGAGCCGCGTGGACGGCGGCCGAGCGCACTGCCTGTTCCGGTACCCGGGCGGGCGCGGGCGCGGTCGCCTTTCCGGCGGCGGAGCCGGGCGCCGTCGCGACCGCCACCGACTGCCGCAGCGCGTCGAGGTCCTGCCCAGCCTCGGTCAGCTCCGAACGCGCGAGCAGCCCGGTGACACCGATCCAGACGGCGCCGGCCAGCGGGAGCGCCGCGGCGGTCAGCAGGGTGTTCCTGAGCACGCGACGGCGGCCCGGTACCCCCTCGCGGGAGCGGCCGGGCCTGCGGAAGGCGTCTCGGCCGGGACCGGGACGCCGTGGTTCCGCCGTGCCGATGTCCTGCTCCGTCATGAACTGCGGCGACGGCGCACGACCAGCATCGTGCCCCCGCCCGCCGCAACCAGCCCGGCCGCGATGCCGCTCGCTGCCAGGGCCTGCTCGCTGCCGGCGACAGCCAGGGCCGAGCGATGATGGGAGTTCCCCCGTCCGTCGGAGTCGTGCGGGCCGGGCCCACCCTGTCCGTCAAGATGGTCGGATCGGTTCGACCAGTCGGACCAGTCGGACCAGTCGGACTGCTCGGGCCCCCTGTCACCCTGCTCATGTCTCACGCGCAGCACCTTGATACGGGCGGAGAGCTCCAGCCTGGACTTGCGGCCCTCCAGCTCGAAGGTGTGGTACCCCGGCCTGGTCTTCCGCGGGATGGTCACCTCGCCCCTGACAACTCCCTCCGCGTCCGCCCTGAACCTGCCCAGGACGACCTCATGCGAGTGCAGTTCCGCCACGACCTGCTCGAAGGGGGCGAAGCAATTGCCACTGAACGTCAGCGTGTCCCCGGCAGGCACCACGGTGCCGCTGAGGGTGAGCTGCGGGGGCGCCGGCGGGTACGCGTAGCACGTTGGAGAAGGCGGCTGTGCGTGGGCGGTCTGCGCCCCCACCAGCGGTGCGGCAACGAGCACAGCGGCTGATGCTGCCGATGCCAGCGCAACCCGCCATCTGGGCGATGTCGTCATCTTCTTCACTCTCCTCGACTTCAGTCCGGGCCAGGCCGCAACGTCGCCCGTAAGCAAGATCTGGATACCAACATCTGGATACATGGAATAAATGGGACATATGACACCGACTGGCGTGGCGCTGTCCAGAAGTCACCCGATGGTGTAGCGCTTGCTTCTCGATGGCCCACGCCGTCACCCCCGGCGGGGCGATGTGCGTTCGCGCGGGTCGTTTGGCGGGCGACATAGGGGTGGCTCCCCCGGTTGACACGCGCGAGTCCCTATCGTCGGCTGCGTACACAGGGAACAGAACATTCCATTTCGGGTGGTTCCCTCGGTCCCATGAGGGGTGCAGCTTGGATCTCCACGGATTCCTGAAGGCTCTTGCCAGACGCTGGCCGACCGTCGTGGTCTGTCTGCTTCTCGCTATCGGGGCGGCGCTCGCCGCGACGAGCTTGAGCACACCCGTCTACGAGGCGAGGACCCAGCTCTTCGTCGCCACCCGCACCGGTGAGGACACCGCCCAACTGAACCAGGGGCAGACTTTCTCGCAGGCGCGCGTTCAGTCGTACGCCGCGATCGTGACCACCCGTCAGGTGACCCGGCCCGTGGTGGAGGAACTGCGGCTGCGCACCACCCCGGAGGAACTGGCGTCCCGGATCACCGCCGTCGCCCCGCTCAACACCGTGCTCATCGACATCACCGTCCGGGACACCGAGCCCAAGCGTGCGGCGCGCATCGCCAATGCCGTGGCGCAGCGGTTCAGCGCGGTCGTCGAGCGACTGGAGGCGCCCAAGCGCACACCCGGCTCGGAGCGGTCGGGAAAGAGCCGCCGTACGGGCGACGGCACCTCGCCCGTTTCCCTGGGCGTCACCCAGGAAGCCGTCGCTCCCGTCGGTCCGGTCTCACCCCGCCCACTGCTGAACCTGGCCGCAGGAGTGCTCGGCGGCCTGCTGCTCGGTGCCGGACTCGTCGCCCTGCGCGAGAACCTCGACACCACCCTCAAGACCAGTGAGGCGCTGGGCGAGTTCACCACGCTGCCGGGTCTCGGCACCATCCCGTACGACAGGAACGCCTCCAGGCAACCGCTCGTCTGCACCGATGGGCACTCCCCCCGCGCCGAGGCCATCCGCAAGCTGCGCACCAACCTGCAGTTCTCACAGGTCGACGACCCGCCCCGGATCATCGTGGTGACGAGTTCGGTGCCCGGTGAGGGCAAGACCAGCACCGCGGTGAATCTTGCCCTCTCGCTCGCCGAGGCAGGTGTCTCCACCTGTCTCGTGGACGGCGACCTGCGCCGTCCGAGTGTTGCCTCGACCTTCGGTCTCGTCCAGGACGCCGGTCTGACCACGGTGCTCATCGGACAGGCCCGCATCGAGGACGTGATGCAGCAGGTCGGCGGCGGGCTCTCGGTGCTTGCCAGCGGCGCCGTACCACCGAATCCCACGGAGCTGCTCGCCTCGGCGCGGATGGAAGCGGTGCTGCGCGACCTGGCGGACACCTACGAGGTCGTGATCGTCGACACCGCACCGCTGCTGCCCGTCGCCGACACCGTCGGACTCGCCTCGCTCGCCCAGGGCGCGCTGCTCGTCGTCCGCGCCGCCAAGACCAGCCGGGAACAGGTCCGCACCGCTGCGGAATCGCTGGACCGCGTGGGTGTCCGCGTCCTCGGCACCGTCTTCAACATGGCGCCGGTCCCCAGGGGCGACCGCTACGGCACCTACGGGTCGTACGGCGCGCTGCCCGCTCCTCGCGTGGCGGATCGCCAGAAGGAGGACGCCGCGGCCGCGGCGACGCATCTCGCGGATGAGAAATGACCCGGATCCTGTTCGTCTGCACGGGCAATGTGCACCGCTCGGTGCTCGCCGAGCGGCTGCTGGCCGCGAGGCTTCCGCCCGGCTCGGCCGTGCGGCCGGAGAGCGCAGGCACGGGGGCGTGGCCCCGGCCCGGCATGGAGAGCTCCACCAGGGCAGTGCTGGAGAAGCTGGGCGGTGACGGCTCCGGCTTCGCGGCCCGCCCGCTCACCGCGCAGCTCGTCGTGGGAGCGGCGCTGGTCCTCGGGCTCGCCATCGAGCACCGGGAGGCAGCGGTGCGGCTCGCGCCGACGGCGATGCGGCGCTGCTTCACCCTGAAGGAGTTCGTACGTCTCGCCGTGGGGGGAGTCGACGAAGTGCGGGGCGGGGAAGCGGGCGGGGAAGGTGCGGCGACCGCGCAGGGCGGCGTACCGGACGGGGAAGGCCCGCGGGTCGTGGACGGTTTCGACGTCGTAGTCGCGGCCGCGGCCGGCCGTCGGGGTGCCGCCGCCCCGGTCCCGCCGGCCGAGGACGACGTCGCAGACCCGTGGGGGAGGCCCCACCCTGTGCTGTACGGGTGCGCCCGCGAGATCGACGGGGCGGTGAGCGCGCTCGCCCGGCTGCTGGGCGGCGGGGCGAGGGTCTGAACCGAGGGTGCATGGGGCTTCCACTCCGATCACGGATCGCCCCATACGCGTCGTGGCAGTTCGCAGAGCTGTGTTCCGAGCTTGGGGTCATCCGCTCGATGGGCGCGCGGCAGCAGTGCGGACAACGCGGCCTGCGAGAGCTTCCACACCTCCCTGAAACGCGAGACCCTCCAGATCACCCACGACCAACCAGGGCGCCCACCACCAAGGTGACGCTGCCACCTGCAGGACCACCGTTGCACGATGCCCGGCACGGCTGCGCGACGCTGCTGACTCGGAATCTTCTTCGACGTGCGGCACTCGCGCAGGTGCTCGACCATGTAGTCGCGAAGGTCGTCGCGGGACGGCGTCTGCGTCCCACTTGGCCCGGTTCAGCAGGTGCTGCATGCCGTCCGGGGTGGCCTCCCCGGCCCACTCGGCGATGGTCCAGCAGTTCTTGCGGGGCAGATCCGAGAGCAGGCCGAGGACCAACCGCCTTATCCGCCGTCGGGGTTCGACCCGCGTGAACCGGCCCGCGATCCGGTCCATCAGGGCCTCGAATGCCTCCTGCCAGCGGGCAGGGTCTGTGCTGTGACCTGCGGTCACCGCGTGATCGTTTGTCCTCATTCAATGCCGGAGGAATTCGCAGAAGCGGTCCAAAGCGCGGTCGGTGCGGCGACGGTCTCCGGTGGTCGTGAGATCGAACAGGAGACCCCGGATGACGGCCATGACCAGCGTGGGAGTAACGGTGTCGTCAGCGCCGGTGGCGATGTCGCGGAACGTGGCGCCGAGGGTGTTGAACCAGTCCGTGATCGCCTCGGCCTGGTTGGGGTGGTTCTCGGGGTGAGCGAGACCGTCGGCGTGCACCTCGAAGATCAGCCGGACGTACGGGGCGCGCTCCGGTGCGCTGATCCAGGCCCAGATGCCGCGCAGGTGTTCCTCCGGAGAGGCTGTCCGCGCCGGAAGGTTCTCGGCCAGCCGTGTCACTCCGCGGCGGCGGGCCTCGGCAAGGACGGCAGATACCAGCTCCTGCTTGCTGCCGAAGTCGTAGAGCAGCATCCGCGGGCTGGTATCGAGAGCTGCGGCCAGCGGCCGCAGGCTCAACCCGGCCAGGCCGTGTGCCAGTACGTAGTCGGTCGCCCGCGCCAGCGTGGCCTCCCGTCGGGCGGGATCTGCGGGTCGCCCCACGGTGGATCATCCTCTCGGTACTGCGGATCTGAGCGCACGTCAGTATATGGTACGACTGTTTCAATAATGGGAGGAGGCAGTCATGTACACACTCGACCGGGCACTCGCACTGGGCGCCGGAGGCCCCGTTGGTGCGGCCTGGATGGCCGGACTGGCCTGCGGACTGCGCCGCGGCGGGGTGGATCTCAGCGAGGCCGATCTGATCGTCGGCACCTCGACCGGCGCGATCATCGGCGCAGTGCTGGCCACAGGTCAGGACCCCAGCCGGCTCGCCACCCCTGTGCGCCCCGCCGACTCCGACGGCACCCCGCCCCAGGTGGACGGGCGCCGACTGGGCGAGGCGTTCGCCGTGCTCGGCAATGCCGCCTCGAACCCAGCCGAGGCACGGCGCCGAGTGGGCCAGATCGCGCTCGCCGCCGAGACCGGCCCCGAGCAGGCACATATCGCCCGGATGCGCGCCCTGGCCGGCGCGGACCAGTGGCCGGACCGGAAGCTGCTCATCACTGTGCTGGACGCTGAGACCGGCGAGCAGGAGGTCTTCGACCGTGCCAGTGGCGCACCGCTGCCCTCCGCCGTGGCGGCAAGCACGGCCTTCCCGGGCATCTACCCACCGATCACCATCAACGGCCGCCGATACATGGACGGCTCCCTGCGGTCGGCGACCAACGCCGGACTCGCAGCCGGAGCCCGCATGCTCGTCGTGATCGACCCACAAGCGCACCTGTTCCCCCGCGAGTTGCTCCAGCAGGAGCTGGCGTTCGCCGGGGCGGACACAGTGGTGACCATCGAGCCCGATCCGGCATCAATACGCGCATTCGGCTCAGACCTGAGCGACCGCACGGCCTGGGAACCGGCCTACCAGGCGGGTCTTCGCCAAGCCACCGAGGCCGCAGAGCAGCTCCGCCTCGCGTGGGAGACCGGATCCGACACGGATTGAGCGCCGCCCGGCCCCGGCCCTACTGACAGCTGATTCGCGACCAGCCACCAACCGCCGGCAGGCCGTGCGGTCGTCAAGATCACGATCTACCGCTGGAGTATTAGTACTCCAGCCGTACTTCTCCATTACTGCTGGTCAACGGCTTGAGTGTGGGGAGTGTAGCGGGGTGGTGAGGGGTGCGGGGCGGTCTTGGCGGACCGTCCCGCGAACGTGTGCCCACGCCGCATGCAGTGACGGCGAGCGGAGCAGTTCACGGGTGTGATCAATGACGTGCCCACGAGTGCCTGGGGCCATGAACTCGAGAACTTGTTTCTGAAGGCGGGGGCCCGCTTCGGCCGGGTGGAGCCCCGGCGCAGGATGCGGGACTACGTGCGCGGACTGCTGGGGCCGGTAGGCCGCAAGAATGGCTGGCAGCTGGCCGAATACGCTGGTCACGCGACCCCGGACGGACTGCAGTATCTCCTGGCAAGGTGCCAGTGGGACGCCGACCGCCTCCGCGATGACCTGCAGACCTATGCCGCTGAACAACTCGGCGCCCCGAACGGCGTGTTGATCATTGATGACACGGGCTTCGTCAAGAAGGGCACCACCTCAGCGGGGGTGCAACGGCAATATTCTGGGACCGCGGGCCGGACCGAGAACTGCCAGATCGGTGTCTTCGCCGCCTACGCCACCACCCGCGGCCACGCCCTCGTCGACCGCGAGCTCTACCTGCCCGCGTCCTGGACAAACGACCGGGAACGCTGCCGCGCTGCCCGGATCCCGGACGAGCGCGACTTCACCACCAAGAACGACCTCGCCCGCGCCATGATCCTGCGCGCCCAGGCCTCCGCGCTGACTTTCTCCTGGGTCACCGCGGACTCCGCCTACGGCCAGGACTCCCGCTTCCGACGCTTTCTCGAAGACACCCAGCTCTCCTACGTCGTCGCGGTGCCCAAGTCCCAGCAGGTCCACGGCCCGCGCATCGACCACCTCATCGCCCAGGCCCCGCCCGAAGCATGGCAGCGTCTGTCCGCCGGCCCCGGCGCGAAAGGCGAACGCCTCTACCACTGGGCCGCCGCCCGTCTGCCCTCAGTCTGGGAGTTCGACGGCGACGAACCCACCCGGCAACGGTGGACTGGCCCGCCGCAGCATCGCCAAGCCCGACGAGATCGCCTACTACCTTGCCTGCGCCCCACTGGAAGCCACCGTCGCCGACCTGGTCCGTGTTGCCGGCTGCCGCTGGAAAATCGAGGAGTGCTTCCAGAGCGCGAAGAACGAGTGCGGCCTGGACCACTACGAGGTCCGGCGTCACATCGGCTGGTACCGGCACATCACGCTCGCCATGCTCACCCACATCTTCCTCGCAGCAATGGCCGTCCAGGAGCGCGAAAAGGGGGTGGTGAGGCCGACACACCCGACCTCGTGGACCTCACCCCGGCGGAAATCCGTCGTCTGCTGGCAGTTGAACCCCGCCGCCGTCCTTCACCACGCGCACACGCGGTGAACTGGTCGAGATGGCGACGCCGCCCACCAAGCACGCGCCCGGGAATGTCACTACATGCGGCGTGGGCACACGTTCGCGGGACGGTCCGCCAAGACCGCCCCGCACCCCTCACCACCCCGCTACACTCCCCACACTCAAGCCGTTGACCAGCAGTAATGGAGAAGTACGGCTGGAGTACTAATACTTCAGTGGTAGATCCGCACGCGCCCTTCCGCGGTGACCTTGATGTCGATGCCGCCGTCACTGCCGCGCCGTTCATCACTTCCACTTCGTCTCCAGATCCGGGGCGATGGTCTTCGCGGCGATCTACAACGCCGAGAGCGCCTATCAGAACACGTACGGAACCCTGAAGTACGAGCCGTACCTCAACCGGCCGATCAAGTACGCCGACCACTCGTCGGAGCCGGGGCCGCACGAGGAGGAGCGGCTGATCGACCGCACGGCGTACCGGATACTCTCCGAGCTGTACCCGGGCGACCAGGCCTTCATCGACGCCCGGTACGAGGCCCGGACCGGCCGTGACCCCCACGTCCCCGAACCCCTCGACCGCCTGGTGGTCGACCGCGTGGTGAGGCAGATCAACAAGGCCCGGGCGAACGACGGTTCGGACAACCCGGATCTCTACGACGGCGACACCACCACACCCGGGGCCTGGCGGCCGACGGGCGAAGAGGCGACGGTCGACGAGGGGGCCTGCCAGCAGCCGGGCGACGCGGTGACCCCGAACTGGGGCAAGGTCAAGCCGTTCGTGATCCGCTCCGGCTCGCAGTTCCGCCCTCCCACCCTGCGAGGGTTCACCACCTACGACGAGATGGTGAACTGCTCGGAGTACGCGCGTCAGGTCGACGAGGTGCGACGGGTGGGTGCCGTCGACTCCACCGAGCGCACCCGCGACCAGACCGTCATCGGCTGGTTCTGGGACCACGACCTGAACGGCACCTACCACCCCCCGGGGCAGCTGCTCCAGCTGACCGGGACCGTCGCCAAGAAGTTCGAGCTCGACACCTACGACCAACTTCACTGGTGCGTGGGCGACTGCGATGCAGCACTTCTTCGGCCGTGACCGCGCCTCGTTCACCGCATACTCCGAGGACCCGCACACGCTCGTGCGGTCCCGCCGGATGAACAGCTTCAGCCAGGTCGCCGAAGAGGGCGAGTTCAGCCGGCTCTGGCTGGGCGTGCACTACCGCTGGGACGCCGAGGACGGCAGGCAGATCGGTACCAACGTCGGCGAGTACGTGTTCGCCAACGCCCTGCAGCCGACCCACCCGGGCGGCCCGCACCGGCAGTGAACCGAGGCCGTCAGCGCTGTCGCCCAGCACCCCTGGCGAAGGCGCTGACGGCACGTTCGTAGCGGCGGTGAAGGCCTCCCGGGCCACGGCCCCGGGTGCGTCTGAGTCGTTTGGCGGTGCGCCCCTCGTCCTTTCGTGTGGCAGGCCGGGCGAGGAGGGCAGCCGACGGGGCGGGCACCGGTCGACGATCAATGCACTGGGCGAAGGGATCGCGGGAGAAGTCTGCGACCGCTGCATGAGGGTAGGTCACTGTGATCGACAGGCGGAACGTGCTGCGGGCAGGTGTGCTGGGCGGCGTGGGCGGGGCGCTGGGGCTGCAGGCAGCGGGAGGCGAGGCTGCGGCAGCCGAGGCGGCTGGGGCAGTTGACGCTCGGGACTGGAAGCGGTTGGCCGACGCCCTGTCCCCCGGGGCCACCCTCTACCGGCCGCACGGCCCCGTATACCCGTCGCTGGCCTTGCCGTACAACCACAGGTACGACGGGATCCAGCCCGCCGGCATCGTCGCCTGCGCGACCACCGAGGACGTGACCAGTTCGCTGACGACCAGTTCGGCGGTGAAGGCCAGTTCCTCCAAGCCCCACCCCGTCAGTGTGTTCTCCGCCAGGTGCCGTGCCCGGGCCGCGGCGGCCGGCTCCGCGGGCAGCTCCCAGGACGCGATCCGCTCCGGCGCCAACACGCGGGTGCGGGCGAGGAGCAGTGCGACGTCGTCCGGTGGGTGCTCCGGCAGCAGCGGGGCCCGCACGTCCGTACAGGTCTCCTCCAGCGAGCGGCCGGGCCGGGACAGGGCTTCCCGCAGCCGTTCGAGTCCCTCGTCGACGTCGAGGCCACGAGCCTCGACGAGACCGTTCGTGTACAGCGCCAGCAGACTGCCCTCGTCGAGTTCCATTTCGGCGGACTCGAACGGAAGTCCGCCGATCCCGAGCGCCGGCCCCTCGGGAAGGTCGGGCAGGCTCACCTCTCCGTCCGAGGTCACGACGGCGGGGGGCGAGTGGCCTGCCCGGGCCAGGGTGCAGCGCCGGGAGGTGGGATCGTAGACCGCGTAGAGGCAGGTCGCGCCGACGATCTGCCGGCCCCGCGAGCTTCCGTCGGCGGGATCCTGCTCGGCTGCCAGGCGCACGACCAGGTCGTCCAGGTGGGCGAGGACCTCGTCCGGGGCGTAGTCGAGGCCGGCCAGGGTGTGCACGGCCGTGTCACCCTCCAGGCGTTCAACGGTTCCTCCGCGCTGACCGCACTGCTGGTCTCGGCCGCCGTCGCCCAGCGCGACCAGACCCAGAGCGAGATCGCGCGAGCCTGCACGCTGCTGGCCGACATGGTGGCCACGGCCACCGCCGGTGATCGCCGCCCCAGGCTCCCCGATCGTGCGGGCGAGCCGGAGGAGGACGGCGGGCGAACCGAGTAGCGGGGTTTCACCGGAGAAAGAGGGTCACGGTTTCGGATCGGCGGCGAAGAAGTCGACGATCGCGGAATTCACCGCGTCGGGCTTCTCCAGATATCCGTAGTGGCCGCATCCGGGGATCTCGGTGTACGTGGCGGTGGGAATGGCCGCGGCCACCTCGCGCGCCAGAGCGGCGCGGACGATGAGGTCGTCCCCGAATCCGATGACGAGGCAGGGAACGCGGATGTTCCGGTATTCCCGGAGCCGGTCGGGAATCATCTCCAGGCCCAGCTGTCCGCGCACCGCGGAGGTGTCGACTCCGGACAGCTCGAACACACCGAGCCAGTCCTGGAGCCGTTCCTCGTCGCCGAGCGTCTCGGGCGAGAGGTTCTGCAGCGCCTGCACGTAGGCGGCGTAGCGGGGCGGGAGCCGCATTCCGCTGTCGACGAGTTCGATGTCGGCGGCCGTCATGGCTCTGAGCAGGGTGTCGGTGCGGCCGGTGGTGGCCATGAGGACGGCCTGGCGGACCAGTTCGGGCCGGGCCACCAGCAGTTCCTGGACGACGATCGCACCGAGGGAGAAGCCGACGACGCGGCAGGGCGTCGTACCGAGGTGTTCGATGAGGCGGACGACGTCGGCCACCATGTCGGCGAGGGAGAATCCGTCCGGACAGGGGTCGGACGGCGCGATCCCCCGGTTGTCCACGGTGATCGCGCGGTAGCCGGCGCGTTTCAGGGCGGGAACCTGGTGCGAACGCCAGACCCGGCCGGGGGCACCGGTGCCGGTGACCATGACGACCGGTTCGCCGGATCCGTGTTCGTCGTAACTGAGGTTGATCCCGTCGATCCGGACGACCGGCATCGGCCCGCCCCTCCTCGCATGTGGTCTGTCGGTGGGAAAAGCCCGGGTCCGCCGGTGAGCCGTGGGGATACTCGCCGACGAACCCGGAGTGGGTGGTTCAGCGGCCCGACCAGACGGGATCGCGCTTCTCGGCGAACGCCCGCGGGCCCTCGACCGCGTCGCCGCTGTGTCTGCGGCGTTCCTCCCAGGGGTACCGGGCGGTGAACGCCTCCTCCAGCGGCATGTCGAAGGACTTCAGCGCCGCCTCGCGGATGGCGCGGACCGACAGCGGGGCGGCGCGGACGAGGTCCCCGGTCCACTCCGCGACACAGGCGTCGAGCCGGTCGGCCGGGACGACCTCGTTGACCAGCCCGTACCGCAGGGCGGTCGCGGCATCGAGTCGGCGGCCGGTGAGCAGCAGGCCCATGGCGACCTTCTGCGGCAGCTGCCGGAACAGCCGGAACACTCCGCCGGCTCCGGGGACCAGCCCGAGCCGTACCTCGGGGAGCGCGAACACCGCGTCCTCGGAGGCGACGACGATGTCGCAGGCCAGGGCCAGTTCGAAGCCGCCGCCGAGGGCGAAGCCGTTGACCCGCGCCACCACCGGCTTCGAGAGGGTGAAGCGGTCGGTGAGCCGGGGCCAGCCGGGCTGGCCGCGGCTGCCGAAGCTCGTCGGCGCGGTGCCCTCCGTGTCGAGCCGGGCCCGTTCCTTCAGGTCCTGCCCGACGGTGAAGGCGCGTTCCCCGGCGCCGGTGAGCACCGCAGCCCGCACCTCGTCGTCGGCCTCGACGTCGTCCCAGACGTCCGCGAGTTCCGCGTGCATCCGGGTGTCCATGGCGTTGAGGACGTGGGGGCGGTCGAGGGTGACGTACGCGACGTGGTCCTTCTTCTCGTACCGCACCCGGGGGATCGCGGCGTCGTCCGTCATGGGCGGCCACCGCCGAACCGGCCGGCCTTGTCGATGACGTCCTCGCCGTACAGGCGCAGCGCCTGCTGGAGGGCGAACTCCGCCATGTAGCGCCGGAACTCGTCGGGCGGTTCCTCGGCGAGGTTGAGCATGCGCCGGTTGGCGTTGACCGCCGGGGCCCGCAGCCGCTCCACCGCCCGTTCGACGGCCGCGTCGACGCCCTCCGGTTCGGTGACCTCGTCGATCAGGGTCCGGGCGTCCGGTTCGCTCGCCATGAGCCGACGGCCGTGCAGCACGACCTGGCGGGAGATCCGCGGGCCGCTGTGCCGGCCGAGCCGGAAGTTGGCGGCTCCGGGGACGATGCCCTCCTTGGCGGCCGGCAGGCTGAGGAAGGCGTCGGACGCGGCGATCACGTGGTCGAACACCATCAGGAGCTGTGCGCCGCCGCCGATGGCGAACGAGTCCACGGCCGCGATCCAGGGCTTCTCGACGGTGGGCGTGTGCCAGGACCCGTCGTGCTCGGTGAGGACTCCGCGGACGAGCTTGTGGATGTAGCCGATCTCGCGGCGGAGCAGGAAATCGACCAGCGAGATGTCACCGGCGTGCATGCTCTTGAGGTTGATGCCCGCGCTGAACACGCGCCGGCCCCGGTAGCGGGGGTGCGTCATCTCGCCGCCGCGCAGCACGCCCACGCGGACCTCCGGGTCGAGCAGGGCCAGATCGACGACGGTCTCCATGTCGTCGACCTGCCGATCGTCCTCGGCGTTCAGGCAGTCGTCCCGGCACATCGTCAGATGGGCCGCGCCGTCGCGGCGTTCGAGCCGTACGGAGTCGGTCAGGACCACGCCGGTGCGGCGGAATTCCGGCAGCAGGCGCAGGGCACGGGGCGTCGGCCGGAGCATCGCGTCCAGCAGGTGCGGGCCGGCCAGCGGGGAGCGCAGGACGGCCCGGACGAGGATGCCCTGGTCGATCTCGTGGCCCTCCTTGTCGGCCTGGGGCCGGCTCCGCTCCGACGCGAGCTGCTCGGCGGAGGGCACGAGGCCGGGGAAGGCCGCCGCGGCGGCCGCGACGAGTTCGGGGAGCCGCAGGGGCGTGGTGCGCCCGTCGGTGAGCCGGTCGTACACGGCGTCGGCGTGGGCGTCGAGGAACCGTGCGCGCAGGGCGCGGGCCGCGTTCTTCGCGGCGTCGGCCTCGGCCCGCTGCCGCGGTGAGCGCGCGCCGGGGAGCGGCAGCGACGCCGTGACCTTCTCGGCGTGTTCGGCGGCTTCGGTCAGGGCAGGCCAGAGGGCGCCGGATCCGGCGCCCTCCTCGGCCGGCAGGCCGGTCGTCACGCGGCGGCCTCCTCGCGGCCCTGGCGCAGGGCGCGGTCGCAGGCCGCCAGGCGGGGCCCGAGGGCGTCCTCGAAGCTGGTCGACGTCGCGTCGAACAGGAGCTGGCGCCGGATGGCGAGCTCTTTGCCGGACAGCCCGGCGAGCTGCTTCGCGGTGGCCGTGACCGCGTCCGACGGGTCCTCGGCCAGGTCGTCGACGAGTCCGAGGGCCAGGGCCTCGGACGCCTCGATGGGCAGTCCGAGGAGGACCGCGCGGCGGACCCTCGCGGCGCCTGCCTGCTGGACGAGCCGGTAGGCGGTCATCCCGGGCCAGGCCGCGTCCGCGTGCAGGGGCACCCGCAGTCGGGTGTCCGGTGCGGCGAAGCGGATGTCGGCGGTCAGGAAGACGTCGAGGGCGGTGCCGCCGCAGTCTCCGGAGGCCGCCGCGATCGTGGCCGCGGGCAGCCTCTCCAGACGGCGCAGCACGCGCTCCCACTTGGTGACCAGTGCCGTGGTCAGGCCGTCGGCCCAGCCCTCCCCGGGGGCGCCGGTGACCCGTACGGTCACGAGGGCGATGCCGGATTCGTCCTCGGCGCGGTCGCAGAGGGCGTCGATCTCCCTGACCGACGCGGGCGTCAGCGGCTCGGTCCCGTCGATCGTCAGCGTCAGTGTCTCGCTCAGCATCTCTCCCGCTTTCACCACTGGACCAGTGCCGTCTCAAGAGTGGAACCCGGCCCCATGGTCATGAGCACACCGAATTCGCCGGGCTTCGCGACCTGTTCGTCGAGGAGCCGTTCGTACGAGAAGAGGAACGATCCGCTCGACACGTTGCCGTAGTCGCGCAGGACCCCGACCGTGTGCCGCAGGTCGTGCCGGGTCAGCCCGAGGTTGACGATCACGGCGTCGATGACCTTCTTGCCACCGGAGTGGACCAGCCAGTGGTCGATGTCGCTCCGGCGCAGCCCGGTGCCTTGGAGCAGCCGGTCGACGACGATCTCGGCGTGTGCGCCGACGACGTAGGGGATCTGCGGGTCGAGGAAGAAGCTGAACCGGTCCTGGTCCCGGTCCCAGTCGTAGCGCATGGCGTCGATCGCCTCGGGGATGATGCAGCTGGCGAACTTGAGCACGGTGGGGCCCTGCGGCACCGGCGCCGTCTCGTCCGGACGGCTGCCCGCGACGAGCGCGACAGCCCCGGCGCCGTCGCCGAACAGGCTGTTGACGACGGCGGTGCGCATCGTGTCGTCCATGACGTAGGCGGCGGAACAGGCCTCCGTGCAGACGACCGCGGCGAGTTCGCCGGGATGCGCGGTGGCCCAGCCGGACACGACGCCCAGGGCGTTGAGGCCCGCGTTGCAGCCCATGCCGACGATGTCGCTGCGGCTGCAGTGGCGGTCGATGCCCAGTTCGCGGATGAGGTGCGCGCTGAGGCCGGGGGCGAGGAAGCCCGTGGTCGTCACCACGCACAGGTGGCGCAGGTCGGACAGTTCGGCGCCGGCCCGCTTCAGGCAGGCGCGCAGCGCGTCGGCGCCCATCTCGACGGCGACCGCCTTGTGCTTGTCGAGGAGGTCGCCCTGCCCCTCCGGGGCGCGGATCCCTTCCGCGTCCGGCTCCGGCAGGGTGAGGTGGCGGGTGTCGATCGCGCTGTTCGCGAAGACGGAAGTGACCTTGGGATCGGTGATCCCGAAGGCGTCGAGGACTTCCTGCTGGGTGTAGGTCGTGCCCGATGCGGCCGTGCCCACGCCGATGATCCGGGGCTGTAACGGAGTCCGCGGGTCCAGGCCCAGGCCCACGGGGCGTTCGATGCTGATGGTCACCGGAAGGTCCACCCCCACATGCGCGGCTTGCTGCGCGTATTCTGGCTGGTCGTACTGCTGGTCACGTGCTTCGCCCTTCTGTGTGCTCGGGATTGGCTCAGGACCGCGCGCTCTGGTCCGTGATGAACCGGACGAGTCGTGCGGTTCCCTCTTCGATCTCCGCGGTCGTCAGGTAGCTGGTGGACAGCCGGATGCCGTGGTGGCCACCGCCCTGCGGATGGAAGTACGCCATCGGTGTCCAGATGACGCCGTATTCCTGCGCGGACCGGGTCAGTGCCTCGTTGTCCGCGCGGAACGGGACGTTCAGGGTGAGGAAGAAGCCGCCGGTGGGCTCGTTCCAGCGCACGCCCAGGGCTTCCCGTCGCGCGGCGGGCAGGTGCGCGTCGAGGCTGGCGAGCGTGGCCCGCATCGCCTCGCCGTAGTGGGCGGCGGCCTCGGAGTTCAGCTCCGAGACACGGCCTCCGGCGGCGAGCAGGGTGCCGGCCACGGCGGCCTGGCTCAGCGACGAGGTGTTCACCGTGACCATGCTCTTGATCTTGGCGAGTTCGTCGGCGAGCAGGCTGGTGCGGCCGGAGTCGTCCACCACGCGCTGGTCCGCGACGGCGAAGCCGACCCGGGCGCCGGGGAAGACGGTCTTGGCGAAGGAGCCGAGGTGGACGACGCTGCGGGCGCGGTCGAGGGACTTGAGGGTCGGCAGCGGTGTCCCGGGGCTGACCATCCGGTACGGGCTGTCCTCCAGGAGGAGGATGCCGTGCCTCTCGGCGATGTCGAGCAGCTCGGTACGGGTGTCCGTGCTCATCGTGGTGCCGGACGGGTTGGAGTGGTCGGGGATCACGTAGAAGGCACGGGGGCGTCGCCCGAGGGCGCGCTCCCGAAGGATCGCCGCTTCGAGGTCGGCGCAGGAGAATCCTTCCTCCCGTTCCTCCACCGCGGTCACGGTGAGGTCCAGGAGCCGCGCCGCGCCGGTGATGCCCACGTAGCAGGGGCTGGCGACCAGGAGGACGTCGTCGGGGCCGGACAGCAGCGCGCGCAGCACCAGCAGCATCGCCTCCTGTGCGCCGACGGTCACCACGATCGACGCGGCGGGCACGTCGATGTTCTCGTCGGCGCGCAGGGAGTCGGCGATGATCTCGCGGATCTGGCCTGCCGTGGGGCCGTACTGGTACATCGCGGTACGGATCTGGCGGGCCGAACTGCCCTGCTCGGCCAGGTGGTCGAGGTACCGGCGGATGTGGGTGAAGATCTCCTCGGTGTCGAAGAACCCGTCGTAGGGGCGGCCGGGCGCGAACGATATGGCGTCCGGGTAGCGGTGGGTGACCTCGTTGAGGAAGTTCATCGTGTCCAGGACCGGGTCGGACACGCTGGTGTGCAGGTCGGCCTTGCTCAGGTCGGCGTCGCCCGCGCCGCCGCGCGCGGCAGCTGCCTTGGCAACCGCTCCGGGGACGGCGGCGGCCGTGGGCACCGGTCCGGGGGCGGTGCGCAGCAGTTCCGGGCCTGCGTCGGCGGCCGATCCGGTTCCGGTGAAGGCGAGCGCCCCCGCCAGTTCCGCGGCCAGGGCTTCCAGCACTTCCGCGACGCCTTCGCGTCCGCCGACGACCAGGCCTTCGAGGACCGGCCGGTCGAGGAGCACCGCGTCGGCGCCGGTGGCGAGCGAGACCAGGATGTCGGCGCCGCGCCGGACGCCGCCGTACAGCAGGACCGGGACCCGGCCGGCGACGGCCGCCGCGATCGAGGGCAGTGTGGCCAACTCCTCGGCCACGAGCCCGTCGGCGCCCCTTTCGAGCGCGAGCACCGCGTCCGCGGCCGTACGCACCCCCGCCACCAGCAGTGGAAGGGAGGCGACCGAGCGGAGCCACGCGAGGTCCGCCGCGCCGGCGCCGTCCCCGGCCGGCCGGCCGGGGCCCGGCGTGAGCACCAGGGCCTCGAAGCCGGCCGCCTCCGCGCTCCGTGCCAGGTCGCGCATGGTGTCACGGTCCCCGCCGGCGGGGAGACGCAGCCACAGGGGGCCGTCGGTCGCCGCGGCGAGTGCCGCGAGACCTGTGAACGCGCCCACCAGCACGGGCAGTCCGGTCCGGCCGGCGGCCCGGACCACGTCGAGCTCGTCCTCCGGCCGGACCGGTCCGGCCGGCAGGCCGACGGCGAAGGGCTGCGGCCACGTGCGGCCGAGGATCTTCGTCGCGGTGTCGGGCGGGCCCGGCTGCCCGGATCCGCCCTGCCGCAGCCCCGTCCGCCCGAAGACCTCCCGGTTCCCGGCGCTCTCGCGCTCCCGAGCCGGGAGGAATTCCGATGGTGCGGAGTCCAGCTCTTCCCGCGCCAGGCGCGCATTGTCGTCAAGACTCCGTGCGACCATGGATTCCCCCATGCGGCTTCAGTCGAATACCGGGCTCGCTTTCCCGCCGTCAGGATCACACGAATGCGGCGGCTCGAACAATGTCGTCCAACCGCTCGGGCCACTCACTTGGACGGTGTCTTTTCTTTTCACCACCCTTGCGGGAAACATGGAGCGTCGGCGAATTCCATGAGCGTTACCGGAAGGTCGGAACGGCTCCTGACCTTCAACTTGCGATAGATCTTGGTCAGGTGCTGTTCGACGGTGCTGACCGTGATGAACAACCGGCCGGCGATCTCGCGATTCGTGCAGCCCGACACGGCGAGCGCGCCCACCCTGCGTTCGGCGTCGGTGAGTTCGGTCAGCTCGGGGCCCGACCCGCTCCCCCCGACGGCGGTCGACTCGATGTTCACGGTCCGGTACGGCTCCCGGACCGGCGTCCCCGACCTTTCGAGCGCCGCCGACGCGGCCGCCAGGTCCGCCCTGGCCCGCCTCAGTTCCGGCTGATCGCCACACGCCTCCAGGATGCGTACGGCCTCGTGGAGCAGCGGCGGACGGTCGCGCACCGGGCCGGCGGCCGCGAGGCGGCGCAGCGCCGTCCCCCGGGCCTGGGACGGGCCGTCGCCGAGGCGGTCGAACTGCTCCTCGATCAGTACTCTCGCCCCACCGACGTCGCCCATCGCGAGCAGCGCCGCGGCGGCGTCGTTGCGCCAGTCCGCGAGTTCCGTTCCGTCCAGCCCCCACTGCACCATCAGGTCGCCGCACGACCGGAAGTTCGTCAGCGCCGTGTCCGGGCGGGCCATCGCCAGGTGGTAGCGACCGAGGGCCCTGAGGTAGGGCAACGCGAAGGGAGTGTCGAACATGACCGGCGGGACCGGCAGGTCGAGGTACGGCACGACCCCGTCGAAGTCGCCCAGTTCGGTCGCGGCTTCCACGGCCAGGGCCACGGGGAGGCCGACGACGATCCCCCAGGACAAGGGGGTGACGAGCTCCAGCGCGGTGTCCGCGGACCGCCCGGCCGTCGCGGCGTCGCCCCGGCGCAGCGCCGCCACCGCCCGGATCGTCTCCAACACGGCGCGCCGTACGGGGACGTGTTGGATCCCCGGCTCTTCGAGCAGCCGCTCGGACCGGGTCAGCGCCTCGTCCGGCCGGTGGGAGTGGATCAGGGACACCAGCGAGAGGAAGTGCGCGGACAGCAGGCTGCCGGCGAGGGTCCCGCGCAGCACCCGGTCGACCCCGCGGTGCTCGTCGCCGTCCTCGTCGGCGGCCAGGCTCACCGCGAGGCGCAGGAGGGCGAGCGAGGACGGCGGGCCGCCGAAGCCGTTCGAGGAGGCGGCCGGACGGCCCTCCGGACCACCCCTGGCACAGGCGTCCGGCGCTCCGGGCCCGGTCGTCGTCCCCCGGTCCGCGGTCCGGTCCTCGGACACCCCGCCGGCGTGGACCGGGAAGGCGATCCGTGCCCGCCCCGGGTGGCAGAACGACAGCCACCTGCGCGCGGTGGCGGCGGCGGACGTCGCGGTTGCGGTCAGCGGGTCGGCGGCCCGGCCCGCGTCACCGGCCTCGGCGATCCGCAGCAGGCTGTCGGCCTCGGTGAAGTCACCGCGCCAGAGCAGCTGTTTGACCGGGATGACGGCCTTTTCCCCGGTCAACAGGCCGGCGCCGATCAGCTGACCCAGCCGGTGGAGGTGACGGGGCGCCATGCCCGGGTCCATGAGCCACCGGGTTTCGGCCAGTGCCGCGGTGACCTGCGCTTCCTGCGCCTCGTCCACGCAGATCCCGGACGCGTGGCGCAGATAGGCCACCGCCCGGCCGAGGTCGCCGCAGTGTTTGGCGTCCCGGGCCGCCTCGCGGAGGATGTCGACCCTCCAGACGGCCCGCACCGAGTCGTGGGTGGCCATGAGCTGGTCGGCCACCTCCGATGCGGGGGCACCGCGCTCGTGGAGCAGTGCGGCGACGCGGCGGCGCATCGCGACGAGGTCCGCGGCCACCACATCGGACAGCACCGCCCGCTGCGCCCGTTCGTGCCGGAACCGCATGCCCAACAGCAGGCCGGCGGCGTTCAGATCGGCGAGGCTGCGTCGCACGGATGCGGTGTCGCCTCCGAGGAACTCGCCGAGCAGCGGCAGCGAGGCCGACTCCCCGAAGACGGCGACGGCGCGCGCGGCCTCGAGCATCGACGGTTCGCACCGGTGGAGGCAGCGCAGGACCGCGTTCCGGAAGGACTCGCCCGGCGCCGGCTCGCCGGGCCCGCCGAGCCCGCCGGAGCCGCTGAGCCCGCCGGAGTGCTCCGGGCCGTCCTCCATCAGGCGGTCCTCGATCAGGGCGTGCAGCAGCAAGGGGCTTCCACCGCTGACCGCCGCCCACGCTTCGACGGTCCGCCGGGACGGGAACGGGCCCCCGAGGCGTTCGGCGAGCTGCTCGGCGACGCCGGTCGGACCGAGCGGTGTCAGCCGGATCCCGTGGCAGTGGGGAAGGTTCAGGGTTTCGGCGTCCAGGGGCGCCGGCTCCGACCGGTGGCAGGAGCTCTCGCTCATCACGATCATCACGGCGGACGAGTCGATCCGGCCCACCAGGTGGCGCAGGCACTGCAGCGAGTGCCGGTCGGCCAAGTGCACGTCGTCCACGCCGAGGACGAGGGGCTGCCGCTCGGCGAGCTCGCACACGGTGCGGCTGATCCGTTGCAGCAGCCCGAGCGGGACGAGCGGGTTCCGCCCGATGTCGCCCGCGGGGACGCCGGCCCCGCGCTCCTCGGCGGCGAACGGGTCGGCGACCACGCCGCTCACCCGCATCGCGGTCGCCAACTGGTCGACGAGGCCGAACATGTGGAGCCGTTCGTCGGCCGAGGCGGTCACCGAAAGGAACAGGCCTCCGCGGTCCGCGGTCCGTTGGGCGAGCCTCTGGAGCAGAGCCGTCTTGCCGCTGCCGACGGGCCCGTGCACCAGGACGAGCGAACCCTTGCCCCGGACACAGTCCGCGTACAGCCGGTCGAGCAGATGGTGTTCTTCGTCTCTTTCATTGACCCTCACAGATCCCCCCGTAGGTACTGTGCGCGCCAGGGCGCGAAAAAGTTCAACTCCGTACTTTGCAAAACCGCCCAACAGGCCGGAAGAGAACCGAAGAACGCTTCCGACCTGCATGGACCGAGACACTGGGGGGGGTGGTCGCACGGTTCATGGCTTGAACCAAGGCGCTCCACGGAACAGCGTAACGAGTCGCCGGGGCAAATCGTGGTCCATTCTCGGCCACCGCACCGCATTCGGAGACCACGCGTCAAATAGAATTGACGATTCCCATTCTGGTCCGGACCACAGGAACCACCCGGGCCCCGCCGTGCCGTCCGGACGGGGCGGCGGGTCGCGGCCGGAGCGGAACGGCGTCGTCCACGGTCCGCGGTCGGCACCCGGCGCGCACGATCCCGGCCATGCCGGCGTGCCCATCGGCTTCGCGCCCGGCGACGGCCATGGCCCGCGTACCGGATACCCCGCGGCCGAAAGAGTCCGGAGATCGCAGGCTTCCGCACACCCCGCCTTTCCCAGGATTCTTTACCGCGCACTGTCCAGCTCGATTCCGCCGCCCTCGATAGCCGGATCCGCAATCGGGCTCCTATGGTTCGGGAACTCCTTTCATTTCCCGCCCGGAGGACCCTCATGACGGATTCAAGGAATACGGCGGATCCCCTCGCGGATCTTTCCATCGACTACGTCGAGCTCTACGTCGGAAACCTCGACTCGGCGGCGCGCGACTGGGTCGACCTGTACGCGTTCACGGTGGTCGGCACCGGCGGCTCCGCGGACCACCGCAGCCTCGCCCTGCGCCACGGCCGCACCACGCTGGTGCTCACCGAGGCGACCTCGGACCACCATCCCGCCTCGGAATACGTCGCCACCCACGGCGACGGCGTCGCCGACATCGCCCTGCGCACCGCCGACGTGGCGGCCGCGTTCGGCGCCGCGCTGGGCAACGGCGCACGCGTCCGGCGGCAGCCGGTCCGGCACGGCGGAGCGGGCCCCGAGGTCACGGCCGTCATCGAGGGCTTCGGGGACGTCGTCCACACCCTCGTGCAGCGCGCTCCGGACGAGGGGCCGGGGCTGCCCGCCGGTTTCACGGCGGCTCCGCGCCCGGACGACGAGCAGTCGGACGTCGTGGGGCTGCTCGACATCGACCACATCGCCGTCTGCCTCACCATGGGCGACCTGGAACCCACGGTCGCGTACTACCGCGACGTCCTGGAGTTCGAGTCGATCTTCGAGGAGCACATCGTCGTCGGCAGGCAGGCGATGGAGTCGGAGGTCGTGCAAAGCCGGTCGGGCAGTGTGACCCTGACCCTCATCCAGCCCGATCCCAAGGCCGATCCGGGCCAGATCGACGAGTTCCTCAAGGGCCACCAGGGCTCCGGAGTGCAGCACCTGGCCTTCTCCTCCCGGGACGCGGTCCGCTCGGTACGCGCGCTGGGCCGCCGCGGCGTCACCTTCCTCACCACCCCGTCCGCGTACTACGACCTGCTGGGCGAGCGGATCGCGCTGGGCCGGGAGCGGCTGGAGGACCTCCGGTCGACGAACGTGCTCGCGGACGAGGACCACGGCGGGCAGCTGTTCCAGATCTTCACGGCCTCGGTCCACCCGCGGCACACGCTGTTCTTCGAAGTGATCGAGCGGCAGGGCGCCGAGACGTTCGGAAGCTCGAACATCAAGGCGCTGTACGAGGCGGTGGAGCTGGAGCGGACGGGCCAGCGTGGCTTCGGGCGCTGACCACCCGGCGCTCGGGACGGCGGCCGTCGAGTCGGAGGCCGCGGGTGCCTCCGCCCCGGCGGCGGCCGCAGCCGGGGCCGCGCTGCGCCTGGCCGACTTCGAGCGCGCCGCCGCCTCCGTCCTGCCGCCCGCCGTACGGGACTTCATCGCCGGCGGCAGCGGGGACGAGACCACGCTCGACGCCAACCGCAGCGCCCTGGACCGCGTGTTCCTCGTCCCCCGGGTCCTCAGGGACGTCTCGCGGGTCTCGACCGACACCACGCTGCTCGGCCGCCCGGCCACCCTCCCGGTGGCCGTGGCACCGATCGCCTACCACCGGCTGGTGCATCCGGACGGCGAACTCGCCGCCGCCCGGGCGGCGAAGGCCGCCGGGGTGCCGTTCACCGCGGGCACGCTGAGCAGCGTCCCGATCGAGGAGATCACGGCGGTCGGTGGGAGCGTCTGGTTCCAGCTGTACTGGCTGCGGGACACCGCGCAGCGGCTCGACCTGGTCCGCCGGGCCGAGGAGGCGGGCTGCGAGGCGCTCGTGCTCACGGTCGACGTCCCGTGGATGGGGCGCAGGCTCCGGGACGTACGCAACCGCTTCGCGCTCCCCGCGCACGTGCGTGCGGCGAACATCACGACCGCGGGCACGGCGCACCGGTCGACGGCGGGTGCCTCGGCCGTGGCCGCCCACACCGCCCAGTCCCTCTCCCCGGCACTGACCTGGTCGTCCGTGGCGGAGCTGCGGGAGCGGACGGAGCTCCCGCTGGTACTGAAGGGCGTCCTGGCGCCCGAGGACGCGGCCCGGGCGGCGGACTGCGGGGTCGACGCCGTCGTGGTCTCCAACCACGGTGGCCGCCAGCTCGACGGGGCGGTGCCCAGCATCGACGCGCTCCACGAGGTGGTGCGGGCGGTCGGCGGGAACAGCGAGGTCCTGCTGGACAGCGGCGTGCGCAGCGGCACCGACGTGCTCCGGGCCCTCGCCCTCGGCGCGTCCGGCGTCATGGTCGGCCGTCCGCTGATGTGGGGGCTGGCCACCGCCGGGGAGGCCGGCGTGGCACGGGTGCTCGAACTGCTGGCGGAGGAACTCCGCGACGCGCTGGGGCTTTCGGGCTGCGACGGCGTCGCCGCGGCGGCGGGGCTGCGTACCGTCCGCTGAACCGACGACGAAGGGGCCTCCCGCCGTGTCGGCGGGAGGCCCCTTCGCCACGCCGTCCAACCGTCCGCTTTTCACACTTGGACGGCTCGGACGGCTCGGACGTTTCAGCTGATCTGTGCCATGTCCTCCTTCACCCGCACGGCGAACTCCGACCACAGGTCGGCGAACTGCCGGGCGAGATCGGCGACGATGTCCCCGCAGTGGGGCGGCACGTTGCTGATGATCGCGTCCCACTCCTCCCTGCGGAGGCTGTGCAGGGCCAGCAGGCGCAGCAGGTTGCGTCCGGTGTCGGTGAAGCGCAGCGCCGGATCCGCCTTCAGCCGGCTGACGAGCGCGGCCCGGTCGCGTACGGACACGCCTCGGGCCCGGCCGGGCCGCTGGGCGAGGACCAGCCCGCCGAACTCCGCGCGCCCCGCGACATCGTCGTCGGCGCTCGCCGTGCCCGGCGTGCCCCCGGCGCTCTTCCTCGCGGTGGTGCCTCCCGCCCCGGTGGCGCCCCCCGCGCCGGGCTGCTTCCTCCTGCGTGGTTTCGGCAGCAGTTCCTCGCCGTTGCGCAGGCGATTGCGCACGTCACGTGCCGTCTCCGGCGAGATGCCCGCCGCTCGGGCCACCTGGCGCAGCGACAGTTCCGGGTTCTGGAGCAGGAGCTCGCCGGCCAGCACGCGGCCGACGCTGCCGTCGACGGGGCGGAGCCGGCCGTCTCTGCCGATCCGCCGGACGTCGGACTCCACTTCCCGGACGGTCCTTCTGCGGATGTCGCCCACGGTCCCCGGGGAGATCCCGGTGACCGAGGCCACTTTGCGGTCGGACCACTGTGGATGCGAGGTGGTGATGCGTTCGGCCGCGCGTTTGCGGTCCGCCAGGGCCAACGGCAGACCGTGCGTCACGTTGAGCTGGACCGCGAGCACGAACGCCTCGGCCTCCTCGCCGTCGAAGAACCTGACGGCGATCTTGTCCTCACCCCGTAGCCTGGCAGCCTTGAGGCGATGGAATCCGTCGATGACCCGCATGGTGGGCCGGTGCACGACGATGGGCGGCAGCGGGTTCTGGGCCGCGGCCAGTACGTGCACGTGCTCGGGTCGCTCGCCGGAGAGCCGCGGCGAGCCGACCAGCCTGAGCGAACCGATCTCGACCTCCACCACGGGCTGCTGATTAATCTCCTGTTCCACGGATGCCACTCCAGCTCCTCACCGACTCGCAGATAACGCGTGGGAGTCAGTGGACGCCGCGAGAATCCGGTTCGTTACCCGTGCTGCTCTCATGCTTCCCCCATGACGAATGACCCAGAACATCTCTGCCGGAGCGCGCATTCGAATGTCGGGGGAGAAATTAACATTTACCCGTTGAACGTTGTAACCCCTGCCCGAGCGACCCCGCCCACCCCTACCCCTAGGGGTATGACCGCTCCGATGTGAAGGGTCCGTGAATTCCGGCGCGGAGTCGGAATAACACGGGGGAAGGGCCGGCCGGGCCCCCGGGTGGGGGCCCGGCCGGCCCTTCCCCGGCGGGTCCCTATGCGGTGCGCAGGGCTTCGGTGGGTTGCATCCGGGCCGCGCGCAGCGCGGGGAGCAGTCCGGCGACCGCGCCGATCGCGATGGCCGCGCCGAGTCCGCCTCCCCAGGCGAGTACCGGAACCACGGTCGCCCAGCCCTTGACGTTGGCGTAGACGGCGGTGGCGACGGTGCCCAACGCCACTCCGACCACGCCACCGAGTGCGGCGAGCAGGATCGCCTCGCACAGGAACTGCAGTCGGATGTTCCCCTTGGTCGCTCCGAGGGCCCGTCGCAGGCCGATCTCGGAGCGGCGTTCGAGGACGGAGATGACCATGGTGTTGGCCACGCCGATGCCGCCCACGAGCAGGGCCACCGCCCCGAGGCCCAGGAAGAGGCCGTTGAGCGCGGACTGCGTCGCCGCCCTGGCCTCCAGAGCGGCCGAGGGCTGGCTGACGCTGACCTGATCGGCGCTCGCCGGGTTGGCCGTCGCGGCCAGCAGGGACTGGACCGCGGCGACGTGGTCGGTGTCGGCCCGTACGTAGACCATGGACGGGTGGCCGTCGAAGTTCAGGTACTTCTGCGCGGCCGGGAAGCCGACCAGCACCGAGGAGTTGATCTCGGGCGCCAGGGTCGCGGGGTTGAGGATCCCCGTGACGTAGAACCACTGCCCGCCGACCCAGATCCGCGTTCCCGGATGGATGGTGTCTATGCCGAGGCGGCCGGCGGCCGCCGAACCGAGTACGGCGGCCGGCTGCTCGGCCGTGGCCGCGTTGAGGTACTTGCCCTTGGCCACGGACGTGCGCACCGCCTCGGGCAGGTCCAGGCTCGTGGCGTTCACGGAGATGCCGTTGGTGTTGATGCCCGGGATGTAGGGGTTGCGGAACGCGTTGGCATCGGTCTTGCCGGTGCTCTGGACCGTTTCGACGTACTTGACCCGGCCTATCATCGCCGGTGCGTCGACGGGCAGTTTGGCGGTCCCGCCACCGAGGACCCGGCCCGGGGTGACGGTGAGCAGGTTGGTGCCCAGCTTGTCGATCTCGGCCAGCAGCCCGGCCTGCGAGGAGGCCGAGAGCCCCATCACCGCCACCATGGCGGCGACGCCGATGGCGATGCCCAGGGCCGACAGGGCGGCCCGCATCCGCCTCGTCCGCAGCCCCACGCTGGCGGTTCGGGCCAGATCGCCCGGACGCATCCGGCCGGGAGGGGCAGCCGTCGTGGTGGTCATGGCAGGTGCCTTTCCCTGGTCGTGGCCTCGTCGTCCGAGCCGACGTCGGTGACGATGTGACCGTCGAGGACCTCGATGCGGCGCGGCATCTGCGCGGCCAGTTCACGGTCGTGGGTGATCACCACGATGGTGGTGCCTTCGGCGTTGAGCTCTTTCAACAGCTTGAAGATGGCGGCCCCGTTGACGCTGTCGAGGTTGCCGGTCGGCTCGTCGGCCAGCACGATCGCCGGGTTGCCGGCCAGCGCCCGGGCGATCGCGACCCGCTGGCGTTCGCCTCCGGACAGCTCCGGCGGGCGGTGATCGGCCCGGTGGGCGAGCCCGACCCTGCGCAGCGCCGCGGCCGCCGCCTTCAGCCGCTCGCCGTGCCGGGCGCCCGAGTACAGCATTCCGTCGGCGACGTTCTCCAGGGCGGTGGCGTGCTGGGCCAGGAAGAACTGCTGGAACACGAACCCGATCCGGCTTGCCCGGAGTCCCGCCAGGTCGCGGTCCGACATCGCGGCGACGTCGTCACCGACGATCCGGACCGTTCCCGAGGTGGGGCGGTCGAGGCTGCCCATGACCTGCAGCAGTGTCGACTTCCCCGAGCCCGACGGGCCGACGATGGCCACCAGTTCGCCGCGGTGGATGGTGAAGCTCGCCTTGTCCAGCGCCACCACCGGCGACGCCCCGGGATACACCTTGGACACCTCGTGCAACTGGAGGACCGGCTCGCCCGTCTCCCGTGTTCCTGTTCCGCCCACGCACGCTTCCGTCTCCACACTGGTCATGAGCCCGGCACCACCACGTTCTGACCGGCGCGCAGACCCTCGCCGGTGACCTGCACGGTGCCTGCGCTGTCGTCGAACAGTCCCGTGGTCACCGGGACGAGGGTGTGCTTGCCGTCCTCGTCGACGACCTCGACCGCGTACCCGCCGCCGGCGCGCGCCAGCAGCGAGTCCACCGGCACCGACAGCACGTCGTTCACGGTCTCGGACACGATCGCGACCTGTACGGGCGCCTGGTCGAGTTCGCCGGTCGCCTTCGCGTCGAGCGGTTCGATGAGGACCTCGACGGTCATGCTCTGGTCCGTCTTGGTCGCCACCTTGCCGACCGCCGAGACCACCCCTTCGGTGCTCTTGCCGTTCGGCAGGGTGATCAGCGCCTTGTCGCCGGCCTTCACGGAAGCCTGCTGGCTCGCGTTGAGCGCGACGGTGACCTGGCGCTTGGTCGAGGAGCCCTTCATCAGCACCGCGCCGCTTCCCGCGGCGCCACCGACCATGCCCTCGACCTTGGTGACCCTGAGCGCGTCCACCGGCAGGAACACCGCTTCCGCGGTCGTCAGCTGCCCGGTCTCCTTGAGGCCGACGGCGTCCTGGAGTTCCATGAGGGCCCGGCGGGTCGCCCGGCTGAAGTAGTCCGACGTGGGATCGAGTTCGTCCTTGTCGGCGTAACCGAGGGCGACGAGGGCGGCGTTCAGCTGCTCGACGTCCGCGCCCTCCATGCCGCGGGACAGGTCCCGGTACAGCGGAACGGATCCCTTGAGCAGGACCACCGGCTTGCCGTTCACCCAGTACAGGGCCTTGCCCTGGGCGATCGCCTCGCCGACGGCGGGCAGCTTCGTGACCGTACCGCTCGCGTTGTTGATCACAGGAAGGTCGCCCACGTACCCGAGTGTCCCGTTCTGCTGCGTCCGCGCGGAGAGCGTGCCCTGGGTCACCTTCGCCAGGGAGGTCGCGGAAGCGGCACTGGCGATGGCGGCGTCGTCCTTCGTCCTGGCGTCGAACGGATCGGTGACGGCTATCCCCGCCGCGCCGCCCACGGCCACCAGGGCCACCACGATCGCGGCCGCCCTGACGCGGCGGCGCGGCCGACGGGGGCGCACCTCCTGATCGGCCGGCGGATCGACGGCGTCCGCGTTCTCCGAAGGGATCTGTGTGGCAGTCACGAACCGCTCCCGGGGCGCTCGACGAGACCGTCGCGTCCGAATTCCGCCGGCCCGAGGCCGATTTCCGCCGGCAGGGCGACCTTGGCGCTGCGCCGGCGCGTCCGCCGTTTCCCGGCCCCATTCCGATCGGCCGCACTGTTGGCGATGACAGCCATTCGACTCTCCATTACTCGCTGGATTCCCGGCAGGCTCCTTTCTACGGGGGCGGCGGTTTCGGCGGCGTTTCGTGCCTCCGGCCGAGCCGGAAGGCGTACTTCCGGGCGAAACCGTGCGGAAACCGCTGGTAGAACATCCTGGAAGCTCGCTCCTGGGTGAGCGTGTCCGATGTGCCGGCGGAGAGAGGGCGACCAGTGCGGGTGCTCGTGGTGGAGGACGACGAGGAAATGGCCCAGACGGTGGCCGTCGGTCTGCGCCGCGCGCAGATGGCCGTCGACGTGGCGCTGGACGGGCCCGGTGGTCTCGAACGCGCGATGTGCAACGACTACGACGTGATCGTGCTCGACCGGGACCTGCCCGGCATGCACGGTGACGCCGTGTGCTCGGAGCTGATCGCCGCCGGGAACCGGAGCCGGGTCCTGATGCTGACCGCCGCGGCGACCGCGGAGGACCTCGTCGACGGACTCAGCCTGGGCGCCGACGACTACCTTCCCAAGCCGTTCGACTTCCCCGTACTGATCGCCCGGATCGGCGCCTTGGCACGCCGGGCGCATCCCGCCGTACCGCCCGTCCTGCGGCACGGGGACCTCGTCGTGGACACCGCCCGGCGCGATGCCCGCCGGGGGGAACGCCAACTAGAGCTCGCGCCGAAGGAGTTCGGCGTCCTGGAGGTGCTGCTGGCCTCCAAGGGCCGCGCCGTTCCGGCCGAGGAGCTCCTGGAGCGGGTCTGGGACGATGCCGCGGACCCCTTCACCAGCGCCGTGAAGATCACGATCAGCCGGCTGCGGGCCAAGCTCGGGAACCCCCCGGTCATCGAGACCGTCGCCAAGCGCGGCTACCGGATCTGAGGGCCCGTGCCTGCCATCTCCCGTCTCGCGGGGCGCGGGGCCCGCCGACGTCTCCCCCGCCGCACCGTGCGCCTGCGGATGACCCTGCTGTACGGGGGGCTCTTCGTCCTGTCCGGAGCCGCCCTGCTGGGTGTCACCTACGTCCTGGTGCAGCGGGCCATCGGCGGGCAGCCGCCCGAACTGTCGTTCAACGAAGCCACCGAGCCCGGTGTCGTCCCCGCGCAGCCGCCCCAGAGCAGACAGAGCGCGTTGAAGACGCTCGCGGAGCAGGCCCAGGACGCCATGGCCGGTCAGATCGCCGACACCATGCACCAGTTGCTCGTCCAGTCCGGGATAGCGCTGGCCCTCATGCTGGTGGTCTCCATCGTGCTGGGCTGGATCGTCGCCGGACGCATGCTGCGCCCGCTGCGGACGATCACCGCGACGGCGCAGGAGATCTCGGCGACCAGCCTGCACCGGCGGCTGGCCCTCGACGGGCCCGGCGACGAACTCAGGGAGCTCGGCGACACCTTCGACGGGCTGCTGGCCAGGTTGGAGGACTCGTTCCAGGCGCAGCGCCGGTTCGTCGCCAACGCCTCCCACGAACTGCGTACGCCGCTGGCCCGACAACGGGCCCTCGGCCAGGTCGCCCTGTCCGACCCCGAGGCGACCGTCGAGTCCCTCCGACAGGCCCACGAGCGCATCCTCGCCGCGGGCGCCCAGCAGGAGCGGCTCATCGGCTCCCTGCTCACGCTGGCCCGGAGCCAGGGGGGCATCGACGTCCGGGACCCGTTCGATCTGGCCCGGCTGACGGCCGAGGTCGTCGAGTCGCGGAAGGCCGAGGCGCACCGCCGGGCGGTGACGTTCCGTACGTCCATCACACCGGCGGTGCCCTCGGGCCACCGCACCCTCGCCGAGGGCCTCGTCGCGAACCTGATCGACAACGCGCTGCGGTACAACGTGCTCTACGGCCACGTCGAGGTGTCCACCCGGACCGTGGAGGGCCGGGCGACGCTCACCGTCGGCAACACCGGTCCCCTGGTGCCGCCGAGCGCGATCGAGCAGCTCTTCCAGCCGTTCCAGCAGTTGGGCGTCACCCGGGCGGCACGGACCGAAGGCCTCGGGCTCGGCCTGTCCATCGTGCAGGCCATCGCCCACGCCCACGACGCCGACCTCACCACCCGGGCGAGGTCGGGCGGCGGCCTGACCATCACCGTGACGTTCCCGGCGATACCCAGGCGATCATCTCTTCCGGGTGCTGCCTGACTCGCGCCCACTGGACGTTCCCGGACGGACTTGTCAGGGTGTTGCCCCTGACAAGTGATCGCCGAGGACACGTGGGGCACGGGTGCTTGTGGTGCAGGACGACGAGAAGCCGGTCCGGACGGCGCGCCGGACCCGCCGCACGGTCCGGGCGAGGATGACACTGCTGTACGGAGGCCTGTTCCTGGTCTCCAGCACCGCCCTGCTGGCGATCACCTACGCGCTCGTGCGGCACAACCTCGGGGCGGATCCCCCGATGGGCATGCGCTCCGACTTCCTCTCCTCGCCACCCGGTGGTGACGCCCCCCTGCCGCCCGGAACCCCTCCGTGGCCGGCCGACGGGCAACCCGAACGGGTGGTCGCCATCGACCTGCTCTCGGAGCAGGCCCGCGCGGCCCTCGCCCGTCAGCGGTCCGACGTCATGCACCAGCTGCTCGTCAACTCGGGGATCGCCCTGGCCCTGATGCTGGTGGTGTCGATAGTGCTGGGCTGGATCGTCGCGGGCCGCATGCTGCGCCCGCTGCGGACGATCACGGCGATGGCGCGGGACATCTCGGCCACCAGCCTGCACCGGCGGCTGGCCCTCGACGGGCCCGGCGACGAACTCAGGGAGCTCGGCGACACCTTCGACGGGCTGCTGGCCAGGCTGGAGGACTCGTTCCAGGCGCAGCGCCGGTTCGTCGCCAACGCCTCCCACGAACTGCGTACGCCGCTGGCCCGACAACGGGCCCTCGGCCAGGTCGCCCTGTCCGACCCCGAGGCGACCGTCGAGTCCCTCCGACAGGCCCACGAGCGCGTCCTCGCCGCGGGCGCCCAGCAGGAACGGCTGATCGAGGCGCTCCTCACGCTGGCCCGCAGCCACGCGGGCATCGAGGTCCGCCGGCCCTTCGACCTGACGGGGATCGTCCGGGAGGTCGTCGAGGCTCGGGCCGACGAGGCGGACCTGCGGACCGTGAAGGTCCACACGTCGTTGGCGACGGCCGCGACCCTGGGGCACCGGCCGCTCGCCGAACGTCTCGTCGTCAACCTCGTGGACAACGCGCTGCGGCACAACACCCCGCACGGTGAGGTACGGGTCACCACCGGGACCGTGGACGGTCACGCCGTCCTCACCGTCACCAACACCGGTCCCCCGGTGCCGCCGGAGGCCGTCGGCCGGCTCTTCCAGCCGTTCCAGCGGCTCGGTGCCACCCGGGCCGCGCGGGCCGAAGGCCTCGGGCTCGGCCTGTCCATCGTGCAGGCCATCGCCCACGCCCACGACGCCGACCTCACCACCTCCACGCGGCCCGGGGGCGGCCTGAGCGTCACCGTCGCCTTCCCCACCGCGCACGAACCCGCACCGCCCGTCCGGCGCCGGCCACCCCTGTCGGTGCACTGACGGCGGGCGCACCACGACGAACGCCGTACCGCTCCCGTCGTCGACGGGAGCGGTACGGCGCGTGATGCGGGCGGGCCGTCTACTGCGGCGCCGGTCCGGGTCCCCCGGACTGGAACTGCTTGGGGCCGCCGGCGATCTTCTCCAGGATCGGCTGGCACGTCTTGTCGGCCGCCTTGAAGACCGGGCCCTGCGGGTCGACTCCCAGCGTTTCGCCGTTGACGTCGAGCCCGCCCTCGGCGTTGGGGTCGGGGAACTTCGGGACCCCGTTCTCCCGCATGCACTTGGAGTACGCCAGGGAGGCCTCCGCCACCCCGGCGGGCGGCGAGGCGTTGACCGCGGGCAGCAGTTCCTTGCACTTCTTGTCCGCGGCCTGGGACTGCGCCGACTTCATGTCGACGGAGCCGTCGATGTTGAGCAGGCCCTGGGCATTGGGATCGGGGAAGTTGGCGACTCCGTTCTCGCGCATGCACTTGGCGTACGCGAGGGTGCTCTTCTTGTCGCCCGAAGCCGCCCCCTTCGAGGCGTTCGGAGCGGCCCCGCCGGAGCCGCCGGAGCCGCCGCCGTCGCCGGACTCGCTGCACGCGACCGCGAACAGCATGATGGCCGTCACCCCGGCCATGGAGGCCACCAGCTTCCGGGCCCGTCGCGACCGACCGGTGCTCGTGCTGTTCGGGCGACCGCGGCCAGAGGCACCTTGCATGTCAATCTCCGTCTCTTGTGGAGGTTCCTGGCGGCTCCGTGCGCGACCGGGCGCGCACGGAGCGAGGACTCTTGATCGAACGCTACGGATCAGAGGGTTTCGGGGAGGTATCACCAACGCCGGTCCGCGAGTTTCCGCGTCAGTACGCGGGCGATCTCGGCGAGCGGCTCCCCCTTGATCATCCGGCGGTGGTCGGACTCCAGCGGACGCGTCTCGACCGCGCCCCGCACGTAGGGCCGCCAGGCCTCCGGAGCGGCCTCCGCCGGCAGGAGTTCCGGGCGTCCCAGCGCCGCCACGAAGAGGAGGACGTCCCCGTCGAAGACTCCGGGGGTGTAGTCGCGCAGGAGCCGCAGGTTGTTCTCCTCGACCCGGTGGACGGCCGACGTCATCGCGTCGTGCCGCGTCTCGTCCACCCGGTCCGCCGGGGCGGCGGCGGGGGCGTCCCCCACCACGTCGCCGTCGAGGAGCAGCACGGGCCGGTCGCCCGGCCGGAGCTCCCCGAGCCCGGCGAACTCCGCGGCGCCGGCCTCGTCCTCCTTCGCCATCCGGCGGTTCGGGTATCCGTCCAGAATGGCCAGCAGGGCGACCGTCTCGCCTTCCTGCCGCAGGTGCGTGGCGACGGCGTGGGCGACGACTCCGCCGAAGGACCAGCCGAGCAGGTGGTACGGCCCGGTCGGCTGCACGGAGCGGATCCGGTCGGCGTAGTCCGCCGCCATCTCCTCGACGCTGCCCGGGAACGTGCCGGACCCGTCCAGACCGCGCGCCTGTACGCCGTAGACCGGGTACTCGTCCGGCAGGTGGTTCACGAGGGCCGCGTAGTGCCAGCCGAGCCCCCCGCCGGAGTGCAGGCAGAACAGCGGTGGCCGTTCCCCGCCCGTCCGCAGCGGCAGCATCACCTCGTAGTCGCCCGCGGCCTCACGGTCCTTGTCGAGGACGGCGGCCAGCGCGGCGACGGTCGGTCCGGCGAACAGGTCCCGGACGTTGACCTCCGTGTCGAGCACGGTCCGGATCCGCTCGATCAGCCGCATCGCCAGCAGCGAGTCGCCGCCCCGCTCGAAGAACGAGTCCTCGGCGCCGACCTGCTCCACGCCCAGGATCTCGGCGAACAGCTCGCACAGGACCCCTTCCACCAGCGTCCTGGGCTCCCTGCCGGCTCCCGGACCGGTCGGGTCCGGGGCGGGCAGCGCCGCCCGGTCCAGCTTCCCGTTGACCGTGACGGGCAGGGACTCCAGCGTCACCCAGGCGTCCGGGACCATGTAGTCCGGCAGCGCGCCCGCCGCGTACTCCCGCAGCGCGTCGCCGTCGACGCCCGGTCCGTCGGGGACGACGTAGGCGACCAGGCGTTTCGCGCCCGCCCGGTCCTCGCGTACCGTCACGGCGACCTGGCGGACGCCCTCGTGCCGGGCCAGGACGGCCTCCACCTCGCCCGGCTCGATCCGGAACCCGCGGATCTTCACCTGGTCGTCGGCCCGCCCCGCGAACTCGAGCGCCCCCTGCGGCGACCAGCGGGCCAGGTCTCCCGTCCGGTACATCCGCTCGGGGCCCTCGGTGAACGGGCAGGCCACGAACCGCTCGGCGGTCAGGCCTGCGCGTCCCGCATAGCTCCGGGCGAGCCCGGCGCCCGCCACGTACAGCTCTCCGGTCACGCCGGGCGGCAGCGGGTGCAGGAACTCGTCGAGCACGAAGGTCCGGCTGTTGTCCATCGGACGGCCGATGGGCACCGTCGCCGGGACCGTGTCGGCGGCGGTGTACGGGATCTGGGTGGTGAACGCCGTCATCTCGGTCGGCCCGTACGTCGTGCGCACCACCAGCCCGGGATGGGCCTCCAGCAGGGTGCGTATCGCCGAGGCGGACACCACGTCGCCGCCCGTCGAGACCTCACGGACCCCGGCGAAGATCTGCGGGGACTCCTCGGCCAGGAGGCTGAAGAGCCCGGCGGTGGCGTGCACGTTGGTGACCCGGTGCTCGGCGATGAGCCGGCCGCGCTCGCTCGCGCCGATGTCACCGGGCGGCATGACGACCAGGCTGCCGCCGTGCGCGAGCGTCACCCAGATCTCGTACGTCGAGGCGTCGAACGCGTGGTTGGCCTGCACCAGGACCCGCTCGACGACCTCGTCGCTCCAGCTCCGGTCCTCGGCGAAGCTCACGACGTTCCGGTGCGTCACCTCGACGCCCTTGGGAGTACCGGTCGACCCGGAGGTGTACATCACGTACGCCAGGTGGTCGGGGCGCAGTGCCGCCGACCGGTCGGCGTCGCCGGGCGCGGTCGCCGGGCAGCTCGCCATCCCGACGACGGCCTCCTCCCACACGGCGACGTCGAACCCGTCGCGCGGAACGCCCCGGCTCCCGCCGGTGCACAGCACGAGGGCGGGGTCCACGTCGGAGAGCATGAACGCGATGCGCTCGGCCGGATAGCCGGGGTCGACCGGCACGTAGGCCGCGCCGGCCTTCACCACGCCCAACAGCACCACCAGCAGGTCGGCCGAGCGTTCCATCACCACGGCCACCCGGTCCTCCGGGCCGATGCCGCGGCCGATCAGCCAATGCGCGACCCGGTTGGCCAGCGCGTCCACCTGCGCGTACGTCAGGGTGACGTCCGGGGCGGCGATGGCGATCGCGTCGGGGGTCCGTTCGACCTGACGCTCGAACAGCTCGGGCAGGGTGGTTCCGGGCAGCGGGCGCGCGGTGTCGTTCCACTCCCGGAGGACCGTGTGCCGTTCGTCGGGTTCGATGATGCCGAGCTGTCCGACCCGTGCCCGCGGGTCGGCCGCCACCTGTTCCAGTACCTTGACCAGCCGGTCGGCCAGGGCCTGGGCGGTGCTCTCGTCGAAGAGGTCGGTGGCGTACTGAAGGGTGCCGCCGATGCCGTCCGGCGTACCGCTCCCGTCGCGGAACTCCCCGAGCGCGAGCGACAGGTCGAAGCGTGCCGCCTCGGCGACTTCCGGGTTCAGCTGCTCCACCCGGAGGCCGGGCAGATCCCAGGCGTCCTCGGCGGGGCCGCCGGAGTGCACGGCCAGCATGACCTGGAAGAGCGGCTGCCGGGCGAGCGAGCGCACGTGGTCGAGGTCGTCAACGAGCCGCTCGAACGGCAGGTCCTGGTGGGCGTAGGCCGCCAGGTCCGTGTCACGGACCCGTGCGAGCAGCTCCTCGAACGTGGGATCGCCGCTGACGTCGGTGCGCAGCACCAGGGTGTTGACGAAGAACCCCGCGAGGTCCTCCAGGGCGCTGTCGGGGCGGCCGGCCACGGCGGTGCCGATGGGGATGTCGGTGCCCGCGCCGAGCCGCGCCAGCAGCATGGCCAGCGCCGCCTGGACCACCATGAACATGGTCGCCGACCGCCGGCGCGCCAGGCCGTCCAGGGCGGCGTGCGCCTCGGCGCCCAGCCGGACGGGTACGGAGCCGCCCTCGAAGGACGAGATCGCGGGCCGGGTCCGGTCCGCGGGGAGCGCCAGCTCCGGGGGCAGCCCGGACAGGGCCTGCCGCCAGTAGCCGAGCTGGGCGCTGATCAGGCTGTCCGGGTCGTCGAGTTCGCCGAGGACCTCACGCTGCCAGAGCGCGTAGTCGGCGTACTGGACCGGCAGCGGAGACCAGCCCGGCTCGGCGCCGCCGTGCCGGGCCCGGTACGCCGTCTGGATGTCCCGGGCGAGGACGCCCATCGACCAGCCGTCGACCGCGATGTGGTGGGCGGCCGTCACCAGCACGTGCTCCGTGGGGGAAACCGTCAGCAGTTCCGTCCGCCACGGCATCTCGCGGGCCAGGTCGAAGCCCGTACCCGCCACCTCGGCCATGGCCCGGTGCAGATCGGTCCGGGAGACGTGGCGGACGACCAGGGCCGGGCGGTCCCCGAGGACCTCCTGGCGGGGGCTGCCGTCCGTCGACGGGAACACGGTGCGGAGCGTCTCGTGCCGGTCGGCGACATCGTGCAGGGCCGCCTCCAGCGCCGGGACGTCCAGCTCACCGGTGAGTCCGAGCGCGAGCGGCACGTTGTAACCGGCGCCGGCGCCCGCCTGCTCCATCCGGCTGAGGAACCACATCCGCTGCTGACCGAACGACAGGGGCAGTACCTCGGGGCGTTCCCGGACGGCGATGGCGGCTTGGGCGGCGCCCTTGTCCGCTTCCACCAGTCGGGCCATCGCCGCGACGGTCGGCCCGGCGAACACCTCCCGGATGGTGATCTCCGCGTCGAGGGTGGAGCGGATCCTGGCGATCAGGCGCATGGCCAGCAGCGAGTCACCGCCGAGTTCGAAGAACGAGCCGTCGGCACTCACCCGCTCCAGGCCGAGCACCTCGGCGAACAGACCGCACAACGCCTCCTCCGCGGGGGTGGCCGGTGCCCGGCCCTCCCCGTCGGCGAGGTCGGGGGCGGGCAGTGCGGCACGGTCGAGCTTGCCGTTCACCGTGACCGGGAGGGACGCGAGCCGGACCACGGCGGAAGGGACCATGTAGTCCGGCAGTGTCCGTGCGGCGAACTCCAGGAGATCGTCCCTCTCCGCGTCCCCCTCGGCGTCCGCACCGGTGCCCGAACCGGCGTCCGCGCCGGCGGGAACCACGTAGGCGACGAGTCGTTTGGTGCCCGGCCGGTCCTCGCGGACGATCACCGCGACCTGCCCGACACTGCCATGGCCCACCAGGACCGCCTCGATCTCCGTCGGCTCGATCCGGAAGCCGCGGATCTTCACCTGGTCGTCCACACGGCCGGCGAACGACAGCCGCCCGTCCCGCGACCAGCGCGCGAGATCCCCCGTCCGGTACATCCGCTCCGCGACGCCTCCGAACGGGCAGGCCACGAACCGCTCCGCCGTCAGGGCGGCGCGGCCTTCGTAACCCCGCGCCAGCCCGGTCCCGGCCAGGTACAGCTCACCCGTCACACCCGGCGCGACCGGACGCAGGAACGCGTCGAGAACGTAGGCCCGGCTGTTGTCCATCGGGGAGCCGATGGGCAGCACGGCGGGCACCTCATCACCGGGCTCCACGACCAGGGTCGTCGAGCACAAAGTGGTTTCCGTCGGCCCGTACAGATGCCGTACCCGCAATCCCGGCGACGCCTCCAACACCCGCGCCACCGAACCCGCAGGCACCACGTCGCCACCGGTCAACACCTCGGCCACACCCGCGAAGACCTCCGGGGACTCCTCCGCCAGCACCCCGAACAGCCCCGCCGTGACATGCACCACCGTCACACCGTGCGCCGCGACCAGACCACCCAGCACCGCACCGTCCACCACACCCGCCGGCGCCACGACCACCGCACCACCACGGACCAACGGCACCCACACCTCGAACGTCGACGCGTCGAAGGCGTGCGGAGCGTGCATCAGGACCCGGTCACCCGCACCCACCGACCAACCCCGGTCCGACACCAGACCCGTGACACCACCGTGCGTGGCCACGATGCCCTTCGGCTCACCGGTCGACCCGGACGTGAACATCACGTACACGGCCGAACCGGCCGAGACCCCCACCACCGGAACCCGACCCCGGCCCGCGTACGAGGCGACGTCCGCCACCACCGCGGGGTCGTCCCAGACGATCCGCTCGACACCCGACCCGGACACCAGATCCGCCGTCGCCGCCGTGCACAGCACCACATCAGGCACCGCACCCGACAGGATCCGCCCCACCCGCTCGGCCGGATACGACGGATCCACCGGCACGTACGCCGCACCGGCCTTCACCACACCCAGCAACACCACGACCAACTCGGGCGAACGGTCCATCACCACACCGACACGGCACTCCGGGCCCACACCCCGACCCGCGAGCCACCCCGCCACACGGTCCGCACGCTCGTCCAACTCCGCATACGTCAACCGCACACCGGCACCGATGAGTGCCGGCGCGCCCGGGGTCCGCGCCACCTGCTCCTCGAACAACCCCGCCAACGACACCTCCGACACCGGCCACGCCGTGTCGTTCCACCCCTCGACGACCGCATGCTCTTCCACCACGTCGAGCACGTCCAGCCCACTCACCCGCACCGACGGATCAGCGGCCACCTGCTCCAACACCCGCACCAGACGACCCGCCAACGCCTCCGCCCACACCCCGTCGAACAGGTCCAAGGCGTACTGCAGATCACCCACCATCCCCGCCGGAACACCCTGCTCGTCACGACGTTCGGCCAGCGTGAACGAGAGGTCGAACCGCGCGGCGGCGGTGTCTTCCGCCGGCATCGGCCGGACGTCGAGCCCCGGGAGGTCCCAGTCGGAGCCGCCCTGGGGGAGGTTCTGCAGGACCAGCATGATCTGGAACAGCGGGTGCCGGGACAGCGAACGGGCCGGGTTCAGCTCGTCCACCAGCCGCTCGAACGGCACGTCCTGATGGGCGTACGCCGACAGGTCGGTGTCCCGCACCCGGTCCAACAGCTCGGCGAAGGTGGGGTCTCCGCTCACATCGGTGCGCAGCACCAGGCTGTTCACGAAGAACCCGGCGAGGTCGTCGAGGGAGCTGTCGCCGCGGCCGGCGATCGCGGTGCCGATGGGGATGTCCGTGCCGGCGCCGAGCCGGGTGAGCAGCATCGCCAGCGCGGCCTGGACCACCATGAACACCGTCGCCGAACCCTGCTGGGCGGCTTCGATCAGCCCCGAGTGGGCCTCTGTCCCGAGCTCCAGCCGGACGGAGCCGCCCCGGTAGGACGAGACCGCGGGCCGCGTGCGGTCCGCCGGAAGGGGCAGTTCCTCGGGCAGGTCCGCCAGTGCCTGCCGCCAGTGGGCGATCTGGGCGCTGATGAGGCTGTCCGGGTCGTCGAGTTCACCGAGGACCTCGCGCTGCCAGAGCGCGTAGTCGGCGTACTGGACCGGCAGCGGAGACCAGCCGACCTCCGTACCGTGCAGACGGGCCTCGAAGGCCGTCCGCAGATCCCCCGCCAACACGCCCATCGACCAACCGTCCACCGCGATGTGATGCGCCACCAGCACCAACACCGACTCGGTCTCCGACAGGACCAGCAACTCGGTCCGCCACGGCTGCTCGTGCGCCAGGTCGAAGCCCCGCCGCGCCACCTCGGCCAGGATCTCGGGGAGGTCGTCGTGCGTGACCCGGCGGACCCGCAGGGCGGTGCGGCCCGCCGCGCCCCGGAGGATCTCCTGCCGGGGGACGCCCTCGGTCTCCGGGAACCTCGTACGGAGCGTCTCGTGCCGGTCCGCCACATCGTGGAGAGCCGCCTCCAGCGCCTCCACGTTCAGCGCGCCGGACAGGCGCAGCGCCAGCGGCACGTTGTACCCGGCGCCCGCGCCGACTTCCTCCAGCCGGTTGAGGAACCACATCCGCTGCTGACCGAACGACAGCGGCACCACCTCGGGACGCTCCCGCACGACCACACCGGCCCGGACGTCCCCCTGGCCGCTCTCGACCAGCCGGGCCAGTCCGGCGACGGTCGGCGCCGTGAACAGTTCCCGGATGTTGATCTCGACGTCGAGGACCGAGCGGGCCTTGGCGATCAGGCGCATGGCCAGCAGCGAGTCACCGCCGAGTTCGAAGAACGAGCCGTCGGCGCTCACCCGCTCCAGGCCGAGCACCTCGGCGAACAGACCGCACAACGCCTCCTCCGCGGGGGTGGCCGGCGCCCGGCCCTCCCCGTCGGCGAAGTCGGGGACGGGCAGCAGGGCCCGGTCCAGCTTCCCGTTCACGGTCGTGGGCAGGGAGCCGAGTGCGACGACGGCGGCCGGGACCATGTGGTCCGGGAGCACACCGGCCGCGTACTGCCGCAGCACGTCGCCGGCGACTTCCTGTCCGGCCGGGACGACGTAGGCGACCAGCCTCCTGATGCCCGGCTGGTCCTCGCGCACGATCACGGCGACCTGGGCGACGCTCTCGTGGGCGGCCAGCACCGCCTCGACCTCCCCCGGCTCGATCCGGAAACCGCGGATCTTCACCTGGTCGTCGGCACGACCGGCGAAGAGGAGCCGACCGTCCGCCGTCCACCGCGCGAGGTCACCGGTCCGGTACATCCGCTCCGCCGCACCACCGAACGGGCAGGCCACGAACCGCTCCGCCGTCAGAGCCGCCTGACCCGCGTAGCCACGGGCCAGCCCGTCGCCGGCGACGTACAGCTCCCCGACGACGCCGGGTGGCAGCGGACGCAGGAACTCGTCCAGCACGAACACCCGGGTGTTCCACACGGGGCCGCCGATCGGCACGATCGACCGGCCGGATTCGGCAGCCTCGGCCGTCAGCGCGTCCGTCATCGTCGCGCAGACCGTCGTCTCGGTGGGCCCGTAGGCGTTGATCAGGTTCAACCGCTGCGACCACGCGGTGACGAGGGAGGGCGGGCAGGCCTCGCCCGCGACGACGACCGTCCCCACGGACTCCGGAAGTTCCGTGGCAGCGGCCAGCACCGAAGGCGGCAAGGTCACGTGCGTGACCCCGTAGTCGCGGAGGAGGTCTTCGAGCGGCCCGTAGGGCGGCATCCGGTCGGCCGGGGCCGTGACGAGGGCCGCACCGGACGTCAACGCCATGACCAGTTCCCACACCGAGGCGTCGAAGCCGAGCGCCGCGAACTGCAGCACCCGCGAGCCCGGCCCCACACCGAACCGGTCGATCTGGCAGCCGGCGAGGCCCGCGAGACCCGCGTGGGTGACGACCACTCCCTTGGGGGTACCGGTCGAGCCGGAGGTGTAGATCACGTAGGCCGGATGCTCGGGACGCAGCAGCGTGAGAGGTGCGTGCACCGGACGGTCCGCGATCTCGGCCACCGTGGCGGAGTCGTCCCACACCACCCGCTCGACGTCCTCGGCGAGCAGTCCCTCGGTGCCGCTCGTGCACAGCACCAGAGCCGGCGAAACGTCGGCGAGCACGAACCCGATGCGCTCGGAGGGATAGTTCGGGTCCACCGGGACGAAGGCCGCGCCGGCCTTCGACACGGCGAGCTGGACCACGACCAGGTCGGGCGAGCGCTCCATCAGCACGCCGACCCGGTCCTCCGGGCCGACCCCGCGGCCGATCAGCCAGTGCGCCATACGGTTGGCGCGGCGCTCCAGCTCCGCATAGTCGAAGGACCGTTCGCCGATCACCGCCGGCGCGTCGGGGGTCCGCGCCACCTGCGCCTGGAACAGCTCCGGGAGTGTGGCGGCCGCAACCGGCCGGGCGGAATCGTTCCATTCCTCCAGAACCGTCTGCCGTTCGGTCCCGTCGAGCACCTCGACCTGACTGATCCGGATCTCCGGATCGGCCGCGATCTGCTCCAGGACCCTCGTCAGCCGGGCCGCCAGCGCCACGGCGGTCGGCTCGTCGAACAGGTCCGTGGCGTACTGGAGGCTGCCGAGGATCCCCTCGGGCGTTCCCTGTTCGTCGCGGAGTTCGGAGAGGTTGACGGACAGGTCGAACCTGGCCGCCACGTTCTCGTCGACAGGCGTCGGCTCGATGCTCAGGCCCGGCACGTCCCACGGCGTTTCGCTCCGAGGCACGTTCTGCAGGATCAGCATGACCTGGAACAGAGGGTGCCGGGAGAGCGAACGGGCCGGATTGATCTCGTCCACCAGCCGCTCGAACGGCACGTCCTGATGCGCGTACGCCGACAGGTCGGCCTCCCGCACCCGGGCCAGCAGCTCGCCGAAGGTCGGGTCACCGCCGACATCGGTGCGCAGGACGAGGGTGTTGACGAAGAACCCGGCCAGATCGTCGAGCGCACTGTCGCCGCGGCCCGCGACCACGGTACCCAGGGGAATGTCGGTGCCCGCCCCGAGCCGACTCAGCAGCACGGCCAGCGCCGCCTGGACCACCATGAACATCGTCGCCGAACCGCGCTCGGCGACCTCCGTGAGCCCGGCATGCGCGGCGGCGTCCACCTGGACCCGGACCGACCGGCCCTGGAAGGAGGAAGCCGCGGGGCGCGCCCGGTCCGCCGGGAGCGGAGTCTCTTGCGGCAGGCCCGCCAGGGCCTGCCGCCAGTAGGCGAGCTGACCGCCGATCAGGCTCTCGGGGTCACGCGGGTCGCCCAGGACCTCGTGCTGCCAGAGCGCGTAGTCGGCGTACTGGACCGGCAACGGCTTCCAGAGCGGGGCCGCTCCGGCGTGGCGGGCCTTGTAGGCGTCCCAGAGGTCACGGGCGAGTACGCCCATCGACCAGCCGTCGACGGCGATGTGATGTCCCACGAGTACGAGAACGTGCTCGGTGGCGGAGAGCACCAGGAGTTCGACACGCCACGGGAGGTCGGCGGACAGGTCGAATCGGCGGTTGCCGGCGGCGGCCATCAGGTCGGGCAGCTCGGCACGGGTCGCCCCGCGGACGTGCAGGGACGGGCGGGACTCGGGGCCGTCCAGGACGCGCTGGCGGGGAACGCCCTCGGTCTCCGTGAAGACCGTACGGAGCGTCTCGTGCCGGTCCGCCACGTCGTGCAGGGCCGCCTCGAAGGCGGGCACGTCCAGCTCACCGGTCAGGCCCACGGACAGGGACACGTTGTAGGCGGCGCCCGCTCCGGCTTCCTCCAGCCGGTTGAGGAACCACATCCGCTGCTGGCCGAACGACAGCGGCAGCACTTCGGGACGTTCCCGTACGACGACACCGGCCCGGACGACGCCGTCCCGGTCGCTTTCCACCAGCCGGGCGATCGCGGCGACCGTCGGGGCGCCGAACAGCTCCCGAATGTTGACCTCGGCGCTCAGCTCGGACCGGATCTTGGCGATGAGACGCATCGCGAGCAGCGAGTCGCCGCCGAGAGCGAAGAACGACTCCTCGGCGCCGACCTGCTCCAGGCCCAGCACGTCGGCGAACAGCGCGCACAGCGCCGCCTCGACGGGGGTCGCCGGAGCCCGTCCTTCGCCTCCGAACTCGGGGGCGGGGAGGGCGGTGCGGTCCAGCTTGCCGTTCACCGTGACGGGCAGGGTGTTCAGTTGCACGATCGCGGCCGGGACCATGTAGTCCGGCAGCTTCCCGGCGACGTGGTCCCCGAGCAGTACGACGTCCACGTCCGCGTCGGCGTCGGCCGGCACGACGTACGCGACCAGGCGCTTCACGCCCGGCTGGTCCTCCCGCACGATCACCGCGACCTGACCGACGCTCTCGTGCGCGGCCAGCACCGCCTCCACCTCGGCCGGCTCGATCCGGAAACCACGGATCTTCACCTGGTCATCGGCACGACCGACGAACAGCAACTGGCCGTCCGCCGTCCACCGCGCCAGGTCGCCGGTCCGGTACATCCGGCCCCCGTACGGGCACGCCACGAACCGCTCCGCCGTCAGAGCCGCCCGACCGTCGTAGCCCCGAGCCAGCCCCGACCCCGCCACATACAGCTCGCCGATCACACCCGGGGGCACCGGGCGCAGGAACTCGTCCAGTACGTACGTCTGCGCGTTGTCCATCGGCCGGCCGATCGGCACACTCGCCGGAACCTCATCCCCCGCGACGTACGGGATCTGCGTGGTGAACGCCGT
>NZ_JBFAJR010000016.1:0-65984 GCF_040655295.1 Streptomyces sp. NPDC050448
GCGGACCCCGATCCCCGCAGGGATCGAAGTCCGCAACCGGTGAGGCGGCCGTCGGCCGTTCTGCAGCCGTGGAGGTACGACGCAGCCCGGATCGTCCGGCGCCGCGCTCATGGCCCACCTCGGGCCGTTGAAACCGGAACGCCGGGACCCGTGACGGGTCCCGGCGTTCCGGACAGAGAGGGGCTGCCTCGTGGCGCCTACCGCAGTCGGGCCATGAGGGCGTGCTCGACGAGCGTGATGAGCGCGCTCTTGGCGTCCGCGCGGTGGCGGGCGTCGGTGGTGATGATCGGAGCGTCCGGGCCGATCTGCAGGGCCTCGCGGACTTCCTCCGGGGTGTAGGGCTGGTGCCCGTCGAAGCCGTTGAGGGCGATGACGAACGGCAGCCCGCTGTTCTCGAAGTAGTCGACCGCGGGGAAGCAGTCGGCGAGCCGGCGGGTGTCGACGAGGACGACGGCGCCGATGGCGCCGCGGACGAGGTCGTCCCACATGAACCAGAAGCGGTCCTGACCGGGAGTACCGAAGAGGTACAGGATCAGGTCCTGGTCCAGGGTGATGCGGCCGAAGTCCATGGCGACCGTGGTGGTCGTCTTGTCCCCGGTGTGGGTCAGATCGTCGATGCCGGCGGACGCGGACGTCATGACGGCTTCGGTGCGCAGCGGGTTGATCTCGGAGACCGCGCCGACGAACGTGGTCTTGCCCACGCCGAAGCCGCCCGCCACCACGATCTTCGCGGAGGTGGTAGAGCGAGCCGCTCCGCCGTTAGAGCTTGCGAAGTCCACTGAGCACCCTTTCGAGCAGTGTCACATCTGGCTGGCCACCGGCAGACTCGTCGCCGCCGGGCTGGTGAATGGCGACAAGGCCCGCCTCCGCCAGGTCGGCGACGAGGATGCGGGCGACACCAAGAGGAATGGAGAGAAGTGCCGAGATCTCCGCGACGGATTTGATCTCCTGGCACAGACGGCAGATGCGCTGGTGCTCGGGCAACTGCCCTTGCAGCCGCGCGGGATCGGCCGTGGTACTGACCAGCGCCTCGATGGCGAGCTGGTAGCGCGGCCGGGTACGGCCGCCGGTCATTGCGTACGGGCGCACCAGCGGGTTGTGGGCCTTGGGGGCCTGCTGCTGCGAACCCCGGCGGGGCTGCTGCGACTGCCGGTGAGGCGGCTGGACCTGCTGGGGCTGGCCGTACGGCTGCTGCTGGTAGGGATTGTGCTCCGGCGCGGGCCGGCTGGGAGCGGAGGGGAAGTTGAAGCGGTTCTGGTCGTGCTGCCCACCCTGCGGCTGCTGCGCGCCGCCATAAGGATGACCTCCGGGTGTTGTCACGTTTCCTCCTCCGACTCCAAGAACGCAGTACTCCCTGTGGAACCGCGCCACCGCACCCTATGGTGCGATGACGCGAAACGCACTGCCTGTTTGCTAGTTGAGAAGACTTCCCTGCAGCTCCGAGCGCAGTTCCGGAGTGAGGACACTGCCTGCTCGGTCCACGAGGAGGGCCATCTCGTAGCCCACGAGGCCGATGTCGCACTCGGGGTGCGCGAGCACCGCGAGCGAGGATCCGTCCGAGACGGACATGAGGAAGAGGAATCCCCGGTCCATCTCGACCACGGTCTGGTTGACGGCGCCGCCCTCGAAGATGCGGGAGGCTCCTGCGGTCAGCGACGTCAGACCGGAGGCCACGGCCGCCAGCTGATCGGCGCGGTCGCGCGGGAATCCGTCGGACATCGCCAGAAGAAGGCCGTCGGCGGAGACCACCACCGTGTGGGACACCCCGGGGGTGTTGTCCACGAAGTTGGTGATCAACCAGTTCAGGTTCTGTGCCGCCTGGCTCATCGGGCTCACACTAACGCTCCTGGTCATAGCTGTTACTTGACTGCTCAGAACCCGCGCTGCGTCCTTGCTGGACACCGCGCCGCAGGTTGCTCAACCTGCCACGGACGTCCTCCGGTGCGCGGGAGACCTGGGGGCCGCCCTGCGGGGTCGTCTCCGCCGCACCCTCGACCAGGTTGGCCTTGGGCACGCGCCGAGGGAGACCGGACGGGGTGACCCCGCCCGCCTTCGGCTCACGGAGTTTGGCGGCCTGCTGCCAGCGCTCGTCGTTGTTCGAGCGCCAGGCGTTGCTGCCTTCCTCGTCCCGCTCCGGGGCGGCGGGCTGCTGCTGTCGCTGCGGCCGCTGCTCGAAGAGGGATCCGGTGGACTCCGCTTCCTTCCGTGCCGGCTGCCACTGCTGCTGGCTGCCGCGGCGCGGCAGGCCCGCTCCGGTCACTTCGTGGCCGGTGTCGGCAGCGGCGCCCGGACGGTCGAAGCCTACGCGCTCCGGCGCGGGTTCGGGAGCGGCCGGGGGTTCCGATTCGGTCCCGTATCCCTGCTGGTAGCCGCCGGAGAACGTGTTCTGCTCGGGCCACTCGGCCTGCTGGGACTGGGATTCGTAGCCGCCGTCGTACGCCTGGGTGCCCTGCTGCCCATCCTGGTAGCCGGCCTCCGGATAGGCGTAGTCCTGCTGCGGGTACGCCTCGTAGCCCTGCTGGGATCCGTGGACCTGCCGGGAATCGTACGCGGTGTCGTAACCCTGCTCGGGCTGCTGCTCGTAGTCCTGGTACTGCTGGTACCCGTGCTCCGGCTGGGGTTCCGCATACTCCTGTTCGGAGTACTCGGCCTGCTGCTCCTGCCCGTAGCCCACCTGGGCCTCGAGCGCGGCCCGGCGCTCCTGGTGGGCCAGGGAGCGGCCTACCGGGTCCAGCCCGGTGCCGTCGCCGCCGTGGTTGTCGACCCCTCTGACGTCGTACCTGGAGTCGTCGAAGCCGAGCTCGGCGGCCGTGCGCATCGGGACGCTCTGCTGCGCCGGCTGCTGCGGGATCATCGACGAGACGGTGAAGTCGTCGTCCGGGATCCCCTCGCCACCACCACCGTGGGTGATCGCGTCGGGCAGCATGACCAGCGACGTGGTGCCGGCCGCCTCGCCCGAGGGGCGCAGCTGGACCCGGATGTTGTGGCGGTCCGCCAGCCGGCCGACCACGAAGAGGCCCATGCGCTGGGAGATCGCGGCGTCCACGGTCGGCGGGTTGGCCAGCTTGTGGTTGATGTCCGCGAAGTCCTCGGCGGTGAGGCCGATGCCCTTGTCGTGGATCTCGACCATGACGCGGCCGTCGGGCAGACGCGTGGCGTTGACGCGGACCTTGGTCTGCGGGGAGGAGAACGTGGTGGCGTTCTCCAGGAGCTCGGCGAGCAGGTGCACGAGGTCGGTCACGGCCTGGCCGTGGATCTCGGCCTCGGAGACGCCCGAGAGCTCGATGCGCTCGTACTGCTCCACCTCGGAGGAGGCGGCGCGCAGGACGTCGACGAGGGGGACCGGCTGGTCCCAGCGGCGGCCCGGCTCCTCACCCGCGAGGATGAGGAGGTTCTCGCCGTTGCGGCGCATACGGGTGGCCAGGTGGTCCAGGCGGAAGAGGTTCTCCAGCTGGTCCGGGTCGGCCTCGTTGTTCTCCAGGTCGGTGATGAGGGTCAGCTGGCCCTCGATCAGCGACTGGTTGCGTATCGAGAGGTTCGTGAAGATCGCGTTGACGTTCCCTCGCAGGAGCGCCTGCTCGGCGGCGAGCCGGACCGCTTCCCGGTGGACCTGGTCGAAGGCGCGGGCGACCTCGCCGATCTCGTCCTGGGAATTGATCGGGATCGGCGCGACACGGGTGTCGACCTTGCCCGGGTCGGTGCGCGAGAGCTGGTCGACGAGCATCGGCAGGCGCTGCTCGGCGACGTCGAAGGCGGCGGACCGCAGCCGGCGCATCGAGCGGCTCATCTGGCGGGCCATCATGCCGGCCAGGATGAAGGCGGCGAGCAGGGCCACGACCACGATGGCGCCGGTCCAGATGGCGTCGTTGCGGGCCGAGTCGGAGACCGCGACGGAGTCGTTGACGGCCTTGGCGAGGAGGTCGTTCTCGACCTCGGCGTAGCCCTCGAACTTGGCGGTGGCCGCGGCCTGCCAGGCCTGCGGCGTGGTCCCGGAGGCGGCGAGCTTGGTCTTGTCGGTGCCGCTGGCTATCGCCTCGGTCATGCCGGTGAGCACGGAGTGGTCGGCCCCCTGGGGCGGAGCCTTGAAGACGGTGCCGGCCTGCTCGGCCTGCTGCTTGGCCAGCGCGAGCTTGGCGGCACCCTCCTGCGACTTCTTGCCCATGACCTCCTTGAGGCGGTTCACGTCGTCCTCGGTACCGGCCGCGACGTACTCGCCGATGGCGATGTCCTCGAGGTAGGCGTACGAGGAGAAGGCGACGAGCTGGGCCTTGCGGACCTGTTCGTTCTCGTTGGGGCGGACCAGCAGGTGGGTGCCGACCGAGCGCTGGAGCGAATTGGCGGCCTTGGCCAGCTCGACCGCGTAGACCATGCGGCCGTAGCTGGTCACGTTGCCGGTGCCCAGGCCGAGTTCGTTGGAGAACGTCATGAGGTAGTGCTGGATCAGCACGTACCCCTCTTCGGTCGGGATGGGGCCGAGCGCGCTGGGCGGGTTCTTCCGGTCCGTCTCCTGCGCGGTGTAGGCCGTCTGCCGGATGGCCGCGAGCTTGGGCTCCTCCTGCCGGAAGAGCTCCAGGCGGCGCGCGAGGCTCTGGTTGTCCGGGAGGTTCTTGGCGGCCTCGGCGAACTTGGCCTTGGCCGTGTCCGTGGCGGCGCGGGCCTTCGCGACGTTCGCGTTGTTGACGTCGCCCTTGAGGAGCGGCTCGGCCGTGAGGTCGCGCTCGTTGAGCAGGGCCTGGCCGTATTCGGCTGCCGCCTGGACGATGCGGGCCGTCTTCTCGGCGTCCTTGGCCTCGTTCCAGCTGTCGACGGAGCCCTTCACCTGGAAGCCGCCCATGACCAGTCCGACGAGGACGGGGACGAGCAGGATGGCGTTCAGCTTGGTCGGCACGCGCCAGTTGCGGGGCGAGAACCTGCTGGTGCTGCCGCTCTTCGCCGGCGGGTCGACGGGTACGTCGACGGGCGACGTGCCCGCGCGCTGCGGCGGGGTGAAGTTGCCACGCGCGGGTTCATCCGCGGGGCTCGAGTTGCTTCGCCTCACTCGACCAACAACCTCTCGGCGGTGCTACTAGCTAGTTAGTTGAATTCCAGCACGGTTAACGGCCGTGTTCCAAACAGTTGGAACCAGCCATTCCCAGAACCTTATGGCACGCATAAACCGGACATAAAGAGCGAGCTGCGGCTAAAGGGGAGCCTGTTGTGAGCGCAGCGGCACCGACCGACCGCACCCTGTGTCCGACTGGGGGCAATTCACTGTCGAAACGTTATGAACCGAGAAGGCGGGCCGTGTCGTAGGACACAGCCCGCCTCTCTCACGTTGTGAAGAACCCGTGGTACTTGAGTGGTGCCTCTTGAGCCGCGTGACTCGCGTCGTGTTACTTGAGTCGGGCCATGAGGGCGTGCTCGACCAGCGTGATGAGCGCGCTCTTGGCGTCCGCCCGGTGGCGGGCGTCGGTGGTGATGATCGGAGCGTCCGGGCCGATCTGCAGGGCCTCGCGGACTTCCTCCGGGGTGTAAGGCTGGTGTCCCTCGAAGCCGTTGAGGGCCACGACGAACGGCAGCCCGCTGTTCTCGAAGTAGTCGACCGCCGGGAAGCAGTCGGCGAGCCGGCGGGTGTCGACGAGCACGATCGCACCGATGGCACCACGGACGAGGTCGTCCCACATGAACCAGAAGCGGTCCTGACCGGGGGTACCGAAGAGGTACAGGATCAGGTCCTGGTCCAGGGTGATGCGGCCGAAGTCCATGGCGACCGTGGTGGTCGTCTTGTCCCCGGTGTGGGTCAGATCGTCGATGCCGGCGGACGCGGACGTCATGACGGCTTCGGTGCGCAGCGGATTGATCTCCGAGACGGCCCCGACGAACGTGGTCTTGCCCACGCCGAACCCGCCCGCCACCACGATCTTCGCGGAGGTGGTGGAGCGGGCGGTTCCGCCATTAGAGCTTGCGAAGTCCACTGAGCACCCTTTCGAGCAGCGTTACATCCGGCGTGCCGCCGGCCTCTCCATTGCCCGGCTGGTGGATGGCCACCATTCCGGCCTCGGCCAGGTCGGCGACGAGGATCCGGGCGACACCGAGCGGCATCGACAGCAGTGCGGAGACCTCCGCGACCGACTTGACCTCGCGGCACAGCGTGCAGATGCGCTGGTGCTCGGGAAGCAGGCCGGACAGGTGCATCGGATCGGCCGTGGTGCTGACCAGCGCCTCGATGGCGAGCTGGTAGCGCGGCCGGGTCCGTCCGCCGGTCATCGCGTACGGGCGAACGAGCGGCTGGTCGCCTTCCGAGTACGACGAATCGCCGTACGCATCGGAGTAGGCGGGGGGCGGGGTCATTGATCCTCCGGGCTGGACAGCAGTGGTCAGCGTGCCGTCTGACGGGGCGGCCGGTGGGGGGACGGGATGACGGCCTGGCGGTGGTACTGGGTTCCGGGGCTGGTGCCCCGGTCCCCCGGCCGGAAGTACCGTCCGGCCGGGAGATGTGGCGTCAGATGAGCAGGCTTCCCTGTAGCTCCGCGCGCAGGTCCGGGGTGAGGACGCTGCCCGCTCGGTCCACGAGGAGGGCCATCTCGTAGCCCACGAGGCCGATGTCGCACTCGGGGTGCGCGAGAACGGCCAGCGAGGATCCGTCCGAGACGGACATGAGGAAGAGGAATCCCCGGTCCATCTCGACCACGGTCTGGTTGACGGCGCCGCCCTCGAAGATGCGGGAGGCTCCTGCGGTCAGCGACGTCAGACCGGAGGCCACGGCCGCCAGCTGATCGGCGCGGTCCCGGGGAAAGCCTTCGGACATCGCCAGAAGGAGGCCGTCGGCGGAGACCACCACCGTGTGGGACACCCCGGGGGTGTTGTCCACGAAGTTGGTGATCAACCAGTTCAGGTTCTGTGCCGCCTGGCTCATCGAACTCAACTAACGCTCCTGCTGGTAAGTGGGGTCGATGTGGTGACTGCCGGTCGCCGGGCCGTTGTTGCCGGCCTGACGGCCCTGCTGGATACCCCGTCGGAGGTTGGTCAGACGGCCGCGGACGTCGTCCGGTGCTCGCGAGACCTGCGGGCCCGACTGTGCGTCGGCCTGCTGCTGCGCGGTGCCGGCCACGAGGTTCGCCCGCGGTACCCGGCGGGGCAGCCCCGAGGTGGTGATGCCGCCGGCGGCGGGCTGGCGCACGCGCTCGGCCTGCCGCATCAGCTCGTCGTTCGGCGAGGACCGCCAGCTGACGGTCGGCGAGCTGCCGGTCGCCGCCTGGGCGGGATCGGCCGCGTGCTCCTGGCCGCGCTGCGGCAGCGGCTGCTGCGGGCGCTGCTGGGAAGCCGGAGCCGACTGCTGCGGCTGCTGGGGTGCGGCCGGTGCCTGACCGGAGGACTGCTGGCCCTCCTGGTGGAACCAGTTCGACTCCAGCGTGTCGAAGATCGGGCTGCGCTCGTTGCCGAGGCTCGGGGCCGGCGGCAGCGCCTCCGGCTGGGGAGCCTGCGGCAGCTGCGGGGCCTGGGCCTGCTGCTGGGCGAATCCGCCGACACCGGGGCCGCCGGGCCGCGGGGCCTGGTAGTCCGGCCGGGCGAACTGGCCGGTGGCGGACGGGTCCGCCGGACCGTGCAGCTCCGGGCGCTCGAACTGCCCGGTGGTGGACATGTTCTGGCCGGCCGTGGGCAGCGGGGCCCGCATGTCGGGACGCTCGAACTGGCCGGTGGTGCTGTTGCCGGCCGGCGGACGCGGGGCGTTGAAGTCCGGACGGGGGAACTCGGCCGTCGAACCGGGGCCCGAGAGCTCGTCGTGGCCGCGCGGGACCTCCTGGCCGCCGCCGCGCGCCGGGTCGGCGCCCCAGCTGGTGGTCTGCGGGATCCCGGCGGGGCCGCCGCCCGCACCCGGAAGCTCCGGACGGGAGGCGCCACCGCGCGGCGGCAGCTGCGGCCGGCCGCCGCGCGGAGCCGGGGCGGCGGGTGCCTGCGCCGAGGGGACCGGGCCCGTCGGGGCGGGCTGCTGCGGCCGCTCGAAGCCGTTGCCCTGCGGGAATCCGGCCTGGCCGGAGGCCGTGGGCATCGGACGGGACAGGGGACCGCCGGCCGGACCGCGGCCGGGCAGCGGAGCACCGCCGCCGAAGGCACCCTGGCCCTGGCCGGTCGGAGCGCCCGGCATGCCCTGCGGACGCCCGCCGGGCGCGCCCTGCTGCGGACGCGCGCCGGGACCGCCCTGCAGGCCCTGCGGACCGGGGCCGCCGTCGCGTCCCGGCAGCGCGGCACGCTGGCCGCCGCCGGAGACCTGGCCGCGCTGCGGGCCGGCACCCATGGGCTGGCGTGCGCCGCCGCCCGGGACGGAGCCCTGTGCGGAAGCACCCGGCATGCCCTGCTGACCGCCGGAGCCCGGACCACCGGGACCGCCCTGGCCCGGCATCGGACCCGGCTTCTTGCCGCCCTGGGCGACGTCCACCGGGAGCATGACGAGGGCCGTCGTGCCGCCCGAGTCGGACGGGCGCAGCTGGATGCGGATGCCGTGTCGCAGGGACAGGCGGCCGACCACGAACAGGCCCATGCGGCGGGAGACGGAGACGTCCACGGTCGGCGGCGACGCGAGGCGCTCGTTGATCGCGGCGAGGTCCTCGGGGGAGAGGCCGATGCCGGTGTCGTGGATCTCGACGAGCACGCGGCCGTCGGGCAGCGCGTGACCGGTGACCTTGACCTTGGTCTGCGGGGAGGAGAACGAGGTGGCGTTCTCCAGCAGCTCTGCGAGGAGGTGTACGAGGTCGTTGACGACGCGGCCGGCGACGTCGGTGCCGGGCACCGACGCGAGTTCGATGCGCTCGTACTGCTCCACCTCGGACGCGGCGGCGCGGAGCACGTCGACGAGCGGGACGGGGCGGGTCCACCGGCGGCCCGGCTCCTCGCCCGCGAGGACGAGGAGGTTTTCGCCGTTACGGCGCATACGGGTCGCGAGGTGGTCGAGCTTGAAGAGCGAGGACAGCTGGTCCGGGTCGGCCTCGCGCGACTCGAGCTCGGAGATGAGCGAGAGCTGGCGCTGGATGAGACCCTGCGAGCGGCGCGAGAGGTTGGTGAACATCGCGTTGACGTTGCCCCGGAGGAGGGCCTGCTCGGCGGCGAGGCGGACGGCCTCGCGGTGCACGTCGTCGAAGGCCGCGGCCACCTGGCCGATCTCGTCGCGGGTGTGCAGACCGACCGACTCCACGGACGTGTCCACGTCCTGCGGGTCGGACTCGGACAGCTGCTTGACGAGCTCGGGCAGTCGGTCCTGGGCGACCCGGGTCGCGGTGTCCTGCAGGCGGCGCAGCGAGCGGATCATCGACCGCGCCATGACGAAGGCACCGACGAGGGAGACACCGAGGACGAGGAGGATCAGGGCACCGTTGATGATGGCGTCCTGCTGCGAGGAGTTCTTGAGCTCGCGGGCCTTCTGCTCCATGTCCTCGAGCAGGGTCAGCTCGATCTGCTTCATCGCCTGGACTTTGGTGTCGTCCGCGTCGTACCAGTCCAGCCAGGAGCGGTACTGCGTCTCCTTGGCGAACTGCCCCTGGGTCGACAGGACGCGGCGGGTGTAGTGGTCGGCCTTGCCGATCTCCGCGTTGCCGTCGCCGAGCACCGCGAGGAGTTCCTCGGGCTTGCCCTGGTAGACGAGTTCGAAGGTCTTCTTCGCCTGGCTCTCGCCGCGGAGCGCGGCGAGGGCGTACAGGCGGTCGTTCTCGGAGAGCGTGCCGACGCGTTCGCCGCTGTCGGGGAGGGAGGCGGCGATGACGGCGCGCTGGATCGAGGCGTACTCCTTGGCGGAGGAGAAGGCCGCCAGGGCGCGCGTACGCTTGATCATCTCCGGGCTGGAGGTGGCCTGCGCCATGTCCTGGGAGAGCGAGAGCAGGGAGACGATCAGCGCGTTGTACTCGGTGACGGTCTGCTGGGCGCTGTTCCGGTACGCGTTCTTGCGGATTTCCTCGATGCCGGTGAGCTGGCGGCCGATCTGCAGGATGTTGTTGCGGATCGACTTGAGGGTCTCGTCCTTGTCCTCCGCGCTGTCGACCTTGTCGGTCGCGGCGGCGAAGGCTTTGGCTGCGGCGTCGGTCTGGTCGCGGACACCCTGGACGAGGCTGTTGGGCTTGGCCGACTGCGGAGCCCCCTTGTCCCGCTCCTCCTTGAGCGCGGCCGACAGCGGACCCGCCGACTTGTCCCGCTCCTCCTGGAGCATGGCGGCCAGGTTGGTGGCCTGCCGGGTCATCGTCGTCAGCAGCTGCATGTGCTCCAGCTGCGCGATGTCGTTGAGGGAGTCGTTGATACGGAAGCCACCGAGCGTGGTGGCGGCGACGACGGGCAGGGTCAGCAGCGACACGAGTCGCGTGCTGATGCGCCAGTTGTGCATGGCGAGGCGCGAACCGGGCCCGCTAGGGGCCTTCGGTATCGCCGCGTCCTTGTCCGCCGGCTCTTCGCTCTTCGCCTTGCCCCGGGGCTTGAGGCGTGCCTTCGCCTTCACCGTGGTGGAGGAGTCGGAGCCTGCGCCTTCGACAGCCGGCCCGCGGTTCTGGGCGTGCTGGGGCGAGGAGCCACGGTCGGTCCCGCCGCGCGGCTCCTGCTCCGCCGCAGCGCTGCCATCCCTCTTGAATCGTCCCTGCACTAGCGTCGCAACCTCTGGACCAGGCGTCCCGCCGGGCGACCGGTGGGACGGTGTCGAGTCGTGGGGCATTTCGGCCCCATGGTGGTCGTCGGTGACCGGCGCGTCTCCCTCTCCTTGCCGCCGCGCGCGACGCTGTTGTCGCGCCACCTGCGCGCCGGCTGTTTCCCGCGGCGGTCCCGCGAATTCCAGCACAGTGGCGGATCTCCAACAAGGTGCGCGTGTCGGCCCGGAAGATCGGTGACGGCACGTGACGGGAGGGCTACGCGATGTGGTCCGCCTTTCGGGATGAATCGGACTTACGCCATCCAAACGCGGTGGCTGGCAAGGTGTCCCAGTCGAGATGATCAGGAGCGGAATGGCTGATTCAGTGGCGCAATGTCCGTTTCGCCGCCCGAAATTAGCTGTCCATTATGCCGGTATTGCCCGGTCGCGGGTGAGCAAACTCACACGGTCGTGGCCATTACTTCCCGGTTGAGCCGGGGAATCGGATGTTTAGCCTTGCCCTTTACAGGGTTGACGGATCCGACAACCCCCCACCCCACAACCGAGCCGAGGGCCCGAGACACCGTGAAGACGACGATGATGTTCCGCAACATAGCCAACCCCCGCCGCACCACCCTCGCGCACCTCAAGGACGCCGAGGAGCTGCAGGCGACCGAGGCTCCGGAGCACGCCGTCGAGCTGCCCTCCCAGACCGCGAACCCGCGCCGCACGATCCTGATGGACGCGCCGGTCGCCGCCGCCCAGTAGGCCACTCGGGAAAAGGAGCGCGAAGCGCCGCTGCCCGCCCGTTAGCCTGGGGACGCAGACTCCAGCCAGCGGAAATACAGAGGGGCAGACGCAACACGTGCGCATCGCCAGGTTCTCCATCGACGGCAATGTCGCGTTCGGCGCGGTCGAGGGCAGCACTGCCCCCGGCGCCGAGGGTGAGCTCGTCCTCGACATCATCAAGGGCATTCCGTTCGCGGACTTCGAGCTCTCCGGCACGAAGGTCCCGCTGAGCAAGGTCCGGCTGCTGCCGCCCGTGCTCCCGAACAAGGTCGTGGCCATCGGCCGCAACTACGCGGAGCACGCGGCAGAGCTCGGCAACGCCATCTTTGACGATCAAGGCCGTCCTGAGGCGCCGATCACCTTCTTCAAGCCCTCCACCTCGGTGGTCGGCCCGGGCGACCCGATCGCGTACCCCTCCTTTTCCCAGGACCTCCACCACGAGGCGGAACTCGCCGTGGTCATCGGCCGCATGTGCCGAGAGGTCCCGAAGGAGCGCGTCAAGGACGTGATCCTCGGCTACACCTGCGCCAACGACGTCACCGCGCGCGATGTCCAGCAGCGCGAGAAGCAGTGGGCCCGGGCCAAGGGCTTCGACAGCTCCTGCCCCCTCGGCCCCTGGATCGAGACCGACCTCGACCCGAGCGACCTGACCATCCAGTGCACCGTCAACGGCGAACAGCGCCAGCTCGGCCGCACCAGCGACATGGTCCGCTCCATCGAGGACCTGATCGTCCACATCACCGAGGCCATGACACTGCTCCCCGGCGACGTCATCCTCACGGGGACCCCGGCCGGAGTCGGCCCCCTCAACGTCGGCGACGAGGTCGCCGTCACCATCGAAGGCATCGGCACTCTCACCAACAAGGTGATCAAGCGTGGCTAACGCGAACGTCCGCGTACGTTTCTGTCCCTCCCCGACCGGCAACCCCCACGTGGGCCTGGTCCGGACCGCCCTCTTCAACTGGGCGTTCGCCCGCCACCACGGCGGTACGTTCGTCTTCCGCATCGAGGACACCGACGCGGCCCGCGACTCCGAGGAGTCGTACGACCAGCTGCTCGACTCGCTGCGCTGGCTCGGCTTCACCTGGGACGAGGGCCCCGAGGTGGGCGGCCCGCACGCCCCGTACCGCCAGTCGCAGCGCATGGAGATCTACGCGGACGTCGCCCAGCGCCTGCGCGACGGCGGCTACGCGTACGACTGCTACTGCACCACCGAGGAGCTGGACGCGCGCCGCGCCGCCGCCCGCGCCGCCGGCAAGCCCTCCGGCTACGACGGCCACTGCCGCGAGCTGACCCGTGTGCAGCTGGAGGCGTTCCAGGGCGAGCACCGCTCCTCGATCGTCCGCTTCCGGATGCCCGACGAGCCGATCACCTTCACCGACCTGGTCCGCGGCGAGCTGACCTTCACCCCGGAGAACGTGTCGGACTTCGGCATCCTGCGGGCCAACGGCGCACCGCTGTACACGCTGGTCAACCCGGTCGACGACGCGCTGATGCAGATCACCCACGTGCTGCGCGGCGAGGACCTGCTGTCCTCCACCCCGCGCCAGATCGCGCTGTACAAGGCGCTGATCGAGCTCGGGGTCGCCACCGGCGTCCCGGAGTTCGGTCACCTGCCGTACGTCATGGGCGAGGGCAACAAGAAGCTCTCCAAGCGCGACCCGGAGAGCTCGCTCAACCTGTACCGCGAGCGCGGCTTCCTCCCCGAGGGCCTGCTGAACTACCTCTCGCTCCTCGGCTGGTCCTTCTCCAAGGACCAGGACATCTTCTCGATCGAGGAGATGGTGGCGAAGTTCGACATCCCGGACGTGAACGCCAACCCGGCGCGCTTCGACATCAAGAAGGCCGAGTCGATCAACGCCGACCACATCCGCCTGCTGGACCCGAAGGCCTTCGCGGACGCCTGCGCCCCGTGGCTGCAGGCCCCGCACGCCAACTGGGAGCCGGCGGACTTCGACGCGGAGGCCTGGGCGGCCATCGCGCCGTACGCCCAGACCCGCGTGACCGTCCTGTCGGACATCACCGCCAACGTCGACTTCCTCTTCCGCAAGGAGCCGGTCGAGGACCAGGCGTCCTGGGACAAGGCGATGAAGGGCGAGCCGGCGGCCCTGCTGACCACCGCCCGCGCGCACCTGGACGCGGCCGACTGGAGCGACCCCGAGTCCCTCAAGCAGGCCGTCCTGACCGCCGGCGAGGCCCACGGCCTCAAGCTCGGCAAGGCCCAGGCCCCGGTCCGCGTGGCCGTCACCGGCCGCACCGTCGGCCTGCCGCTCTTCGAGTCCCTGCAGATCCTGGGCAAGGAGCGCTCGCTGTCCCGCATCGACGCGGCCCTGGCCAAGCTCGCCGCGTAGGCACCGCCCAGTACGTCCCTCGGGGGGCGGCAGCCGGATTCCCCGGCTGCCGCCCCCCGATGCGTTGTCAGCGGAGATCGCTAAGGTCCTCCCGTACTCGAAAACCCGTATGGAAGGCCCTGCCGTGCCGATCGCCGCCCCCGACTTCTCCTGGTTCTTCACGCCGGGCAGCACGTTCTCCTACGAGGAGGGCCCCACCGGGACGCTCTCGGTCGTCGACGGGGGCGAGCTGTGGCTGCCCACCGGCCGGGTGGTGGCCTGCGACCCCTTCATCGGCCTGGGCGGCGGCTACGTGTCGCCGTTCACCGCCGAGGCGGCTCCGGGCCGCTACCGGGTCGAGGTGGCCATGGCCACGCTGACCGAGCCCGGCGAGGCCCCGGCCGCCGACCCGCACTTGCGGGTGGCCGCCGCCCGCCTGGTGATCACCGACACTCCTGCGGTGACCTGGGAGCTCGCCGTGAAGGACGGCCAGGACCCCGCGGAGCTCGGCGAGGACGGGTTCTTCGGCTACGGCGTCGACGCGGGCACCGGCTCCTTCTACGACGCCGCGGCCGACGACTCCTTCCCCGACTGCGAGGGGGACGAAGGACCGCTCTGGGACGCCTTCGAGGCCGCCGGACACCGCGCGAGCGTCCACCTCGTCGAGGGGGAGAACGGCCACAATCTCGCCGCCTTCTCCTCCGGCTTCGGCGACGGCCACTACCCGACCTGGGTCGGCAGGGACGCCGCAGGCACCGTCACCTGCTTCGTCACCGATTTCTTCGTCGTTCCCGACGGACAGGCCCCCGTGATGTCGTAGCGTCGCAGGCATGCCGATCCGCGCCGTGCTCTGGGACATCGACGACACCCTGTTCGACTACACCGGGGCGGACAGCGCCGGCCTCGCGCGCCGGCTCGCCGAGGAGGGCCTCGCGCAGCGGTACGGGTCCCCCGCGGAGGCGCTCGCCCTGTGGCGGGAGGTCACCACCCGCCACTGGGACCGCTTCGCCGCCGGTGAGGTGAGCTTCCAGGAGCAGCGCCGGGACCGGGTGCGGGACTTCCTCGGGGAGCCCGGGATGAGCGCAGCCGAGGCCGACGGGTGGTTCGACCGGTACGTCGAGCACTACAAGGCCGCCTGGACGCTGTTCCCCGACGTCGTGCCCGTACTGGACGCCCTCGCGGACGATTACCGGCACGGGGTGCTCTCCAACTCCTCCACCGTCAATCAGGACCCCAAGCTGCGCCACCTCGGACTGCGCGGGCGCTTCGAAGTGCTGGTGTGCGCCGCGGAACTGGGCGTCAGCAAGCCCGAGGCGGAGGCCTTCCTGGCCGCCTGCGAGGCGCTGGGGCTGCCGCCGGGCGATGTGGCGTACGTGGGGGACCAGCCGGAGATCGACGCGCGCGGCGCCCGCGACGCCGGGCTGACCGCGGTCTGGCTCGACCGGGACGGCGGTCGCGGGCCGGGCCCCGCCGGCGTGCACCGGATTGCCGGGCTCGCCCAGCTCCCGGAGCTGCTGGCAGCGGATACCCGTTTTGGAGCACGGTCAGGCATCCGGTAATGTTCTTTCTGCGCCGCCGGAGCGGGCCGAAAGGCCGGACGGAGGCGCCACTCGAAAGAAAAGCCCCCCAAGGGGTTGACTTTCGGTGGGGTATAGTGTAATTGGCAACACGAGGGTTTCTGGTTCCCTTATTCTAGGTTCGAGTCCTGGTACCCCAGCGCAGTGCAGTAGTAACGCAGTGCTTTGCCCCCGTTGTGTAGCGGCCTAGCACGCCGCCCTCTCAAGGCGGTAGCGCCGGTTCGAATCCGGTCGGGGGTACAGATCCTTCCCGCAAGATCTCCATTGGGTAGCTCCCGGACGTCTTGATGCAGGATCGCTAGGGCCCCCGTTGTGTAGCGGCCTAGCACGCCGCCCTCTCAAGGCGGTAGCGCCGGTTCGAATCCGGTCGGGGGTACTGGTCTGGTATAGACCACATTGGGCTATGGTGTAATTGGCAACACGAAGGTTTCTGGTTCCTTTGTTCTAGGTTCGAGTCCTGGTAGCCCAGCGCAGTACAGAGCAAGCCCCCGTTGTGTAGCGGCCTAGCACGCCGCCCTCTCAAGGCGGTAGCGCCGGTTCGAATCCGGTCGGGGGTACGCACAGAAGAGGCCCTCCGCGTTCATCGCGGAGGGCCTCTTCGCTGTTCCCGTACACCCTCCGCCCCTGTACAAGTGCGGGCCCGGAGGCGCGTGTTCGGACGTGTGCGGCGTCGTACGCGCCCCCGGGCCCGGGGGAGTGGGGAGGGTCGGGAGGTCAGCCGGAGCGGCGCAGGGCCTCCGTCAGGCGAGCGGCCGCGTCGATGACGGCCTGGGCGTGCATCCGGCCCGGGTGGCGGGTCAGGCGCTCGATCGGCCCGGAGACCGACACGGAGGCCACCACGCGGTTCGACGGCCCGCGCACCGGCGCCGAGACGGACGCCACGCCGGGCTCCCGCTCGCCGATCGACTGCGCCCAGCCGCGGCGCCGTACGCCCGACAGGGCCGTCGCCGTGAAGCGCGCGCCCTGCAGCCCGCGGTGGAGCCGCTCGGGCTCCTCCCAGGCCATCAGGATCTGCGCGGCCGAGCCCGCCTTCATCGGGAGCGTGGAGCCCACCGGGACGGTGTCCCGAAGGCCCGACAGCCGCTCCGCGGCCGCCACGCAGATGCGCATGTCGCCCTGACGCCGGTAGAGCTGCGCGCTCTCGCCCGTCACGTCACGGAGGTGGGTGAGTACCGGTCCCGCCGTGGCCAGCAGGCGGTCCTCGCCGGCCGCGGCGGCGAGCTCCGCCAGCCGCGGGCCGAGGATGAACCGGCCCTGCATGTCCCTCGCCACCATCCGGTGGTGTTCCAGTGCCACGGCCAGGCGATGTGCCGTGGGTCGTGCGAGCCCTGTCGCCGCGACCAGCCCGGCGAGGGTGGCCGGACCGGACTCCAGTGCGCTCAATACCAGAGCTGCCTTGTCGAGAACGCCGACGCCGCTAGAGTTGTCCATGAAACGATATTCGCGTCTCACACTGTGAAACGCAAGTTCAATTTTTCCAAGAACCAGCGAGTCTGTATGTGCGGGTCCACGAACCACTGGGTCCGAGCCGTCGTCCGGCGAGTGGGGTACGGGCGATCAGGCGCACCAGATCTCTATAAAGCGCCGGCACAACCGGCCGGCCGGAGGGAAAGCGATGGGTAGGACACTCGCGGAGAAGGTCTGGGACGACCATGTCGTCCGGCGCGCCGAAGGCGAGCCCGACCTCCTCTTCATTGATCTGCACCTGCTGCACGAGGTGACCAGCCCCCAGGCCTTCGAGGGCCTGCGGCAGGCCGGCCGCAAGGTCCGGCGGCTCGACCTCACCATCGCCACCGAGGACCACAACACCCCCACCCTCGACATCGACAAGCCGATCGCGGACCCGGTCTCCCGGGCCCAGCTGGAGACGCTGCGCAAGAACTGCGCCGAGTTCGGCGTACGCCTGCACTCCCTGGGCGATGTCGAGCAGGGTGTCGTCCACGTCGTGGGACCCCAGCTGGGCCTGACCCAGCCGGGCACCACGGTGGTCTGCGGTGACTCCCACACCTCCACGCACGGCGCCTTCGGCGCGCTGGCCTTCGGCATCGGCACCAGCCAGGTCGAGCACGTGCTGGCCACCCAGACGCTGCCGCTGGCCCGCCCGAAGACGATGGCCATCACCGTCACCGGCGAGCTGGCCGAGGGCGTCACCGCCAAGGACCTGATCCTGGCGATCATCGCCAGGATCGGCACCGGCGGCGGCCAGGGCTACATCCTGGAATACCGCGGCGAGGCCATCGAGAAACTCTCGATGGAAGCGCGCATGACCATCTGCAACATGTCGATCGAGGCCGGCGCCCGCGCGGGCATGATCGCCCCCGACCAGACCACCTTCGACTATCTCGAGGGCCGCGACCACGCGCCCGTGGGCGAGGACTGGGACGCGGCGGTCGCGTACTGGAAGACCCTGCGCACCGACGAGGGCGCGGTCTTCGACGCCGAGGTCGTCATCGACGGCGCCGAGCTGTCGCCGTTCGTCACCTGGGGCACCAACCCCGGCCAGGGCGCACCGCTGTCGGCCAACGTCCCCGACCCGGCTTCGTACGAGGACGCTTCGGAGCGCCACGCCGCCGAAAAGGCCCTGGAGTACATGGGGTTGACCGCCGGGCAGCCGCTGCGCGACATCAAGGTCGACACCGTCTTCGTAGGTTCGTGCACCAACGGCCGCATCGAGGACCTGCGCGCCGTCGCCGGCATCGTCGAGGGCCGCAAAGTCGCCGACGGCGTACGGATGCTGGTCGTCCCGGGCTCCGTCCGGGTCGCCCTGCAGGCCGTGGAGGAGGGCCTGGACAAGGTCTTCAAGGAGGCCGGCGCCGAATGGCGGCACGCGGGCTGCTCGATGTGTCTGGGCATGAACCCCGACCAACTGGCCCCCGGTGAGCGCTCCGCGTCCACCTCCAACCGCAACTTCGAGGGCCGGCAGGGCAAGGGCGGGCGGACCCACCTGGTCTCCCCGCAGGTGGCCGCCGCCACCGCGGTGCTGGGCCACCTCGCCTCGCCCGCCGACCTGTCCGACGCCAACGCGACCGCCGGAGTCTGAGAACCATGGAAGCCTTCACCACCCACACCGGCCGGGCCGTCCCGCTGCGCCGCAGCAACGTCGACACCGACCAGATCATCCCGGCCCACTGGCTGAAGAAGATCACCCGCGACGGGTTCGAGGACGGGCTCTTCGAGGCCTGGCGCAAGGACCCCGAGTTCATCACGAACCGCCCGGAGCGCCAGGGCGCGACCGTGCTGGTCGCCGGCCCCGACTTCGGCACCGGATCCTCGCGTGAGCACGCCGTCTGGGCCCTGCAGAACTTCGGGTTCAAGACGGTCATCTCCTCCCGCTTCGCCGACATCTTCCGCGGCAACTCGCTGAAGAACGGTCTGCTGACGGTGGTCCTGCCGCAGGAGACCGTCGACAGGCTGTGGGAACTGACCGAGGCCGACCCGACCGCCGAGGTCACGGTCGACCTGGTCGCACGCCAGGTCCGCGCGGCGGGAATCGAGGCGGAGTTCGAACTCGACGACAACGCCCGCTGGCGTCTGCTGGAGGGGCTGGACGACATCTCGCTCACCCTTCAGAACGAAGCGGACATCGACACGTACGAAAGCGCCCGACCGAGCTACAAGCCGCGCACGATTCGGGCCTGATTCCTGCCTGATCAGCGCTTATTCACCCTTGGGTGATCACATCGACAACACTGTGCCCCCCGCCCTCCGGCGGGGGGCACAGCCGTGTGTTGAGGCCCCGTGAGGCGACAACTCGCCCCAGATGGCACAATCTGTGCATGGAACGCGACAGTCAACTTGAGCTCTACGAACTCGTCGCGGACCGGTTGAAAGAAGCACACACAAGGGTGCGCACGCTGCAAGTCCCGGAGGGCGTAAGGATGGCGCTGTCCCGGAAGCTGTTGGTCGTCACGGCCGCGGCGAAGCATGATCTCGCCGATGCGGCAAGGCGCCTGGACAGGTTGATGAAGGACCTCGACGAGGGTCGATTCCCTGAAGGCGACTGATGCGAAGGAACTCCGTAACGACCTACACCGTTGCGGCACTAGGGTGATTAGCCCGTTTCGTGTTTGATTTGCGGTATATATCCGCCTAACGTGCGAAATAAGCTTGAACACATTCGTTCTGGCGAAGTCTCCGAAGGGGAAGACGTGAACAAGGCGCAGCTCGTAGAAGCGATTGCCGACAAGCTGGGCGGCCGCCAGCAGGCCGCGGACGCTGTCGACGCGGTACTGGACGCGATGGTCCGCGCTGTGGTCGCGGGCGACCGGGTCTCGGTCACGGGCTTCGGCTCGTTCGAGAAGGTCGACCGCCCGGCCCGCTACGCCCGCAACCCGCAGACGGGTGAGCGCGTCCGGGTCAAGAAGACCTCGGTTCCCCGCTTCCGCGCGGGTCAGGGCTTCAAGGACCTGGTCGCGGGCACCAAGAAGCTGCCCAAGGGCGGCGAGGTGTCGGTGAAGAAGGCACCCAAGGGCAGCCTCTCCGGCGGAGCTTCCGCGACGGTCAAGAAGGCCGTGGCCAAGAAGGCCACCACCGCCAAGAAGGCTGCGGCGAAGACCGCGGTCGCCAGGAAGACCACCGCCAAGAAGGTCGCCACCGCCAAGAAGGTGGTCGCCAAGACCGCAGCGGTGAAGAAGACCGCGGCGGCGGCCAAGAAGACCACCGCGGCTGCGAAGAAGACCACGGCGGCGGCGGCGAAGAAGACCGCCACCACGGCCAAGAAGACGGCTCCGGCGGCCAAGAAGGCCACCGCGAAGACCACGGCGCCCGCCAAGAAGGCGACGGCGCGCAAGACCACCGCGAAGAAGACCACGGCCCGCAAGAAGTAAGGCCACGAGTCACACACGCCGGGCCGGCTTCCCCTTCCTGGGGAAGCCGGCCCGCGGTGCTGTCTGTGCAGGTCAGAAGGTCAGAAGGTCAGAAGGTCACCAGCGCAGAACGTCAGAAGGTCTGCAGGGTGATCAGGGTGATCCGCAGCCCCGCCCCCTCGCCGTCCGTCTCGATCCGGACCCGCTGCCCGGGGCGCAGCAGCCGCAGGCCGCCCGCGTCGAAGGCCGGGGCCTCGAAGGGCACCGGGGTGCCGTCGTCCAGCAGCACACTGCCGCTGCGGGTCTGGGAGTCGTACGTGTACGCGGTCGCCTGCATACCGGCACTGTATCGGGCCGTGTGACGGCCCACACCGAGGGCGAGGGCCGTCCGCAGGTCCGCGGCCGTGTCCACGTCCCGGCGCACGCTCTCGACGTCCGCAAGGGCTATTTCCGCAGCTCCCGAGGCCGAATGCCGGGCCCGTGACGGGCCCCCGAACGAGGGTGCCAATTCCACGTCCGGAGCAGCGGAAAGCAGGGTCGTACCGATTCCCGCCGCATCCGCCAGAAATGCCCTGGGAAATGCGGATGCGGCTTCGAGCACCCGTAGCAATTCCGGCGGCCGCAGCGCGGGCAGATCCGCGTTCATCGCGGCCACCGCCGCCCCGGGCCGGGCCGCACGGATCTCCCGCGCCCCGTGGTCCAGCGCCGCGTTGAGCCCGGCGGCCGGGGTGTCCGGGACAATCCGCGCGCCCAGCCGGGCCAGTTCCGCACCGGCCTCCGCGTCGTCCGTGACGACCACCACATCCGCGACTGCCGCGCAGGCCAGCGCCCCTGCCACGGTGTCCTGCGCGAACGCCAGGGCGAGCCCGGGACGGGACGCGCCCACAGCCGCCGCGAGACGGCTCTTGGCCACCGCCAGGGGCTTCAGCGGGACCACCAGACTCCAGACCGCGTTCGTGGCGGACCCCTTCCCTCCGGTGCGTGTCCGTACGCGCGTGGACCAAGGCCGGGTCATGGCCGGGTCGTGCATCGGCTCATTGTCGCCTCTGCCCGGTCGGCCCGGCGGTCCGGTGCTCAGGGCGGGGCGTACGGTGTTCTCGACAGAGACCGGACCTGAGGCCACACTTGTCCGGCCGACGAGGTGCCCAAGCTCCCCCAGCTACCGCCGGGAGGTACCCCCACGCACCGGTCCTAGAGGAAGGGTGTCCGAGTGTCCCGCCGCAGAATCGGCTTCTGGTACCGCCTGGCGGCGGTCATCGCAAAACCGCCGCTGGTGGTGCTCTTCAAGCGGGACTGGCGGGGAATGGATCACATTCCGGCCGAGGGCGGTTTTATCACGGCCGTCAATCACAACTCGTATCTGGACCCGCTCTCCTACGCGCACTTCCAGTACAACACCGGCCGGGTGCCCCGATTGCTCGCGAAGGCGGCCCTCTTCAAGGTCCCCATTGTCGGCGCGATCCTGCACGGCTCCGGCCAGATCCCGGTCTACCGCGAGACCACCAACGCCCTGGACGCATTCCGGGCCGCCGTGGACGCGATCGAGCGCGGTGAATGCGTGGCCTTTTATCCGGAAGGCACTCTCACCCGCGATCCGGACATGTGGCCGATGGCCGGCAAGACCGGCGCGGCGCGGGTGGCGCTGATGACCAAGGCGCCCGTCATTCCGGTGGCCCAGTGGGGCGCGAATCTCGCGATGCCGCCCTACGCCAAGGAGGACAAGGTCCGGCTGTTCCCGCGCAAGACCCTCCAGGTGCTCGCCGGACCTCCCGTGGACCTCTCCGAGTTCTACGACCGGGAGCCCACGCCGGACGTGCTCAAGGAGGCCACCGAGACCATCATGGCGGCCATCACCGAGCTGCTGGAGGAGCTGCGCGGCGAGAAGGCGCCCGAGCAGCCGTACGACCATCGCAAGGCCAGGGCGGAACAGCGGCACAAGGCCGCGGGGGAGGACCAGAAGTGACACGTCCCGTGAAGGCAGCCGTCTTCGGAACCGGCTCCTGGGGCACGGCCTTCGGCATGGTGCTCGCCGACGCAGGCTGCGAGGTGACCCTGTGGGGCCGCCGCAGCGAAGTCGTCGACGCCATCAACACCGGCCGGACCAACCCGGACTACTTCCCGGACGTCGAACTCCCGGCGAACATGCGCGCCACCACCGACCCGGCCGAGGCCGCGCGCGGCGCCGACTTCGCGGTCCTCGCCATCCCCTCCCAGACCCTGCGCGGCAACCTCGCCGAATGGGCCCCGCTGCTGCCCGCCGACGCCGTGCTCGTCTCCCTGATGAAGGGCATCGAACTCGGCACCGCCAAGCGGATGAGCGAGGTCATCGAGGAGGTGGCCAAGGTCCCCGCCGAGCGCGTCGCCGTCGTCACCGGCCCCAACCTGGCCCGTGAGATCGCCGCCCGCCAGCCGGCCGCCGCCGTCGTCGCCTGCTCCGACGAGGCCGTCGCGCAGCGCCTCCAGACGGCTTGCCACACCCCGTACTTCCGCCCGTACACGAGCACCGACGTCATCGGCTGCGAGCTCGGCGGTGCCGTCAAGAACGTCATCGGCCTCGCCGTGGGCATCGCGGACGGCATGGGCCTGGGCGACAACACCAAGGGCTCGCTCATCACCCGCGGCCTCGCCGAAGCGACCCGGCTGGGCCTGGCGATGGGGGCCGACCCGCTCACCTTCTCCGGTCTCGCGGGCCTCGGCGACCTCGTCGCCACCTGCTCCTCGCCGCTCTCCCGGAACCACACCTTCGGCACCAACCTCGGCCGCGGAATGACCCTCGACGAGACCATCGCGGTCACCAAGCAGACCGCCGAGGGAGTCAAGTCCTGCCAGTCGGTGGCCGATCTGGCCCGCCGCCACGGAGTGGACATGCCGATCACCGACACCGTCGTCGACATCGTCCACCACGGCAAGCCGCCGCTGGTCGCACTGAAGGAACTGATGGGGCGCAGCGCCAAACCGGAACGCCGCTGACTCCTTTCCGGACGTCCGAGCGGGTATCGTCGTGGCGATATGAGCAGCGAGAACCTCCCCCAGACCCCTGAGCAGCAGGGCCGCAAGCCCCGCGTGGCCGTCGTGTTCGGCGGCCGCAGCTCGGAACACGCCATCTCGGTCGTCACGGCGGGCGCCGTGCTGCGCTCCATCGACCGGTCCAAGTACGAGGTGCTGCCCATCGGCATCACCACGGACGGCCGATGGGCGCTGACCGCCGACGAGCCCGCGCGGATGGCCATCGCCGACCGCAGGCTCCCGAGCGTCGAGGAGCTTGCGGACTCCGAGGACGGCGCCGTCGTGCTCTCCGTCGACCCGGCCAACCGCGAGGTCGTCTACACCGAGCCGGGAGCCGTCCCCAAGGCCCTGGGCGAGGTCGACGTCGTCTTCCCGATGCTGCACGGCCCGTACGGCGAGGACGGCACCCTCCAGGGCCTCCTGGAGCTCTCCGGCATCCCGTACGTCGGCTCGGGCGTCCTCGCCTCGGCCGTCGGCCAGGACAAGGAGTACATGAAGCGGGTCTTCACCTCCTTCGGCCTCCCCGTCGGCCCGTACGTGACCGTCCGCCCCCGCGAGTGGGAAGCCGACCGGGACGCCGCCCGCGGCCGGATCCTGGACTTCGCCGGTGAGCACGGCTGGCCGCTCTTCATCAAGCCCGCCCGCGCCGGCTCCTCCATCGGCATCACCAAGGTCGACGACGCGTCCGGCCTGGACGCGGCGATCCGCGAGGCCCAGCGCCACGACCCGAAGATCATCGTGGAGGCGCTGCTGCGCGGTCGCGAGATCGAGTGCGGGGTGCTGGAGTTCGAGGACGGGCCGCGCGCGAGCATGCCGGCCGAGATCCCGCCGGTCTCCAGCCACGACTTCTACGACTTCGAGGCGAAGTACATCGACTCCGCCTCCGGGATCGTGCCCGCTCCGCTCACCCCGGAGCAGACCGCCGAGGTGCAGCGGCTCGCGGTCGAGGCGTTCGACGCCGCGTCCTGCGAGGGCCTGGTGCGCGCCGACTTCTTCCTCACCGAGGACGGCACCTTCGTCATCAACGAGATCAACACCATGCCGGGCTTCACCCCGATCTCCATGTACCCGCGGATGTGGCAGGAGTCGGGCATCGAGTACCCGGAGCTGGTGGACCGCCTGATCCAGGCGGCCCTGCGCCGCTCCACCGGGCTGCGCTAGCCCCCAGCAGCAGCCGCAGAGCGCAATGCCGACCGCCCGCCGGGATTCCCGGCGGGCGGTCGGTGTGCGAGCGGGGTGCCGGGCCGTCGGGCCGTCAATAGGACGAGATGCCCTCGGGGACGGTCTTGGCCACGACGGCGGACAGTCCGACCAGCATCCCCGCATCCGTGGCATGCTCCTTGTCGACCCGGACCTCGGTGTACGCCAGCCGCATTCCGGTGATGAACCGGAACCCGCCGCCGGCGCTGTCGGGGAGCTTCTCCAGCAGCCACCGGACGCCGTTGACCTCGACGCCCTCCTGCTTCGGATCCGCCATCTCGGGGGGCTTGGGGATACCGCACCGCAGTACGATCGCCGAGCCGCCCCACGCGGCGGTCAGACCCGACTCCGGCGCGGTCCTGGCCCGCGCCAGGCCGGCCACCGTCTCCGGGAGTTCCTTGTGCAGTGCTGCACAGAACCCCGCGACGTCGGTGGGCGGCGTGGGCGGCGGGTCCACCCGGGCTTCGGAATCACCCGGCGTGCAACCCGCGAGGGCCAGTACGGCGACCAGTACGGGCAGGGCGGACACACGGACGGGCCGGCGGTGGAGGGACATCACCGGCCAAGAGTAGACGGGGGCTACAGATGGACCACCGGGCAGGTCAGGGTGCGGGTGATGCCCTCCACCTGCTGGACCTTGGCCACGACCATGCGGCCGAGGTCGTCCACGGTGTCGGCCTGGGCGCGCACGATCACGTCGTACGGGCCCGTCACGTCCTCGGCCTGGATCACCCCCGCGATCTGGCTGATGGACTCGGCGACGAACGACGCCTTGCCCACTTCGGTCTGGATAAGGATGTACGCCTGTACCACGGAACCTCCAGGGCGGCCACGAGGATCGATTCCCCTAACCTTCGGATGGGCCCAGGGATTCGGGTGGGCCCGGGGAAGAAGGGACGCCACGGTACCGCGTTGCCGAGCACCACGGGGAGACCCGGGGGCACGGCGCCACGCACAGCGGGGCGTACGGAGAGCAGAAGTTGACGTATCTGTTGACGGTACCCAGAGCTGTGACGGCTCGCGACCGCAAGCGGACTGGGCAAGAAGGGGCACAGCGATGAAGGGCACTGTGGGCGAGCTGGGGGAGTTCGGGCTCATTCGGGAGCTCACCTCACGGCTCACCACCACCCCGGCGGTCCGGCTCGGACCGGGCGACGACGCCGCGGTCGTGTCGGCCCCCGACCGGCGGGTCGTGGCGAGCACCGACATCCTGCTCGAGGGCAGGCACTTCCGGCGCGACTGGTCCACGGCCTACGACGTCGGCCGCAAGGCCGCCGCACAGAACCTCGCCGACATCGCCGCCATGGGCGCGGTGCCGACCGCACTGCTGCTCGGCCTCGTCGTCCCGGCCGAGCTGCCGGTCACCTGGCCCACGGAGCTGATGGACGGGCTGCGCGACGAGTGCCAGGTCGCCGGCGCGGCCGTGGTCGGCGGCGACGTCGTCCGCGGGGACACGATCACCGTGGCCATCACCGCCCTCGGCGACCTGCGCAACCACGAGCCCGTGCTGCGCTCCGGCGCCCAGCCCGGCGACGTCGTGGCCGTCACGGGCTGGCTGGGCTGGTCCGCGGCCGGATTCGCCGTGCTCTCGCGCGGCTTCCGCTCCCCGCGGGCCTTCGTCGAGGCGCACCGGCGCCCCGAGCCCCCGTACCACGCGGGCCCCGCGGCCGCCGGGCTCGGCGCCACCGCCATGACCGACGTCAGCGACGGCCTGATCGCCGACCTCGGGCACATCGCGGAGGCCAGCAAGGTGCGGATCGACCTGCGCTCGGCGGCCGTCGACATCCCGACCCAGATGCACGACATCGGGCAGGCCGTCGGGGTCGACCCCTTGCAGTGGGTGCTCACCGGAGGAGAAGATCACGCCATCGTGGCGACCTTCCCGCCCGACGTGAAACTGCCGGCCCGCTGGAAGGTCATCGGGGAGGTGCTGAACCGGTCCGCGCTGCCCCAGGTGACCGTGGACGGCGCCCCTTGGACCAGCACCGGCGGGTGGGACCACTTCGGCTCCGACCCGTCCACCGAGGAGACCTCGAGATGACCGACGCGCCACCGCTGTGCCTGACCGTCGCCGGATCCGACTCCGGTGGTGGCGCCGGGATCCAGGCCGACCTCAAGACCATGCTGGCACTCGGTGTGCACGGGATGAGCGTGGTGACCGCCGTGACCGCCCAGAACTCCCTCGGGGTACAGGGAGTCTGGGAGCTGCCCGCCGAGGCCGTGAGGGCCCAGTACCGGGCCGTGGTGGACGACATCGGGGTGCAGGCGGTCAAGACCGGGATGCTGTCCTGCGCCGCGCTGGTGGAGACGGTGGCCGACCTGCTCGCCGCCACCTCCGCCCCCGCCGTCGTGGACCCCGTCGGGGTCTCCAAGCACGGGGACGCGCTGCTCGCCGCCTCGGCGCTGGACGCCGTACGCAAGGAGCTGCTGCCGCGGGCCACCGTGGCCACCCCCAACCTGGACGAGGTGACGCAGCTCACGGGCGTGGTGGTGGAGAGCGAGGACGACATGCGGCGGGCCGCCGACGCCGTCCTCTCCTACGGGCCCGAGTGGGCGCTGATCAAGGGCGGGCACCTGGCGGCCCACGGGAACGAGGCCGCCGACCTGCTGACCGACGGCGAAACCCGGCTGTGGCTGCGGGCGCCGCGCCACGACAACCGGCACACCCACGGCACCGGCTGCACCCTCGCCAGCGCGATAGCCGCCGGGCTCGCCAAGGGGCAGGACGTGCCGCAGGCCGTCATGGAGGCCAAGGAGTACGTGACCGGCGCCATCGCGGCCGGCTTCGCGCTCGGCGGCGGCATCGGCCCGGTGGACCACGCCTGGCAGTGGCACCGTTGAGCCCACCGCACGGCAGAAGACCACCGCATCACGTGATGCGGTGGTCTTCACGCCTGGTCGGTCCAGGCAAGGCAAAAGGCCGGTCCACGAGGTGGACCGGCCTTCTTGGCAACCGGAAGGGCTGCGCTACGACAGTTGGCGTCAGCGCGAGACCTTGCCGGCCTTGATGCACGAGGTGCAGACGTTGAGGCGCTTCGGCGTCCCACTGACCATGGCACGAACGCGCTGGATGTTCGGGTTCCAGCGACGCGAGGTGCGGCGGTGCGAGTGGGAGATGTTGTTGCCGAAGCTCGGCCCCTTGGCGCAAACGTCGCAGTTGGCAGCCACAGGTCACTCCAAAGACTTCAGATGCACTTACAGTGAAATCCGGCGCACCGGATCAGAAGTCTGAGTGGTTTGCCGGGGGAATGGCCCGACTCTCATCGGGCAACCGGAGCAGCATACAACGACTGCGTCCGTCCAAGAAAACTACCATGGCCGCCGCCGACCCCGCCCCGCGGTCCCGGACGCCCTGCAGTCCTTGGTTACCCTGCGGTGAACCCTGGTCCGCACAAGGAGGAACGCCCGGTGCCGCACGAGCCGCAGCCCCCCCACGAGCTCGACGCCGCAGCGGTGCGCACCTGGAGCTCGCTGGCCGTGGCCGCACTGGGCCGGGCCCGCGAGGACATCGACGCGATCAACGTCTACCCGGTCGCGGACGCGGACACCGGCACCAACCTCTACCTGACCGCCGAATCGGCGGACCGCGCACTGGCCGCGGCCCTCGGGAACGTGCCCGCGGACGTGAGCGAGACCACAGGGGCCGGGCCGGGCGCCGGGGCCGGGACCCCCTCCCTCTCCCAGGCCGTACGGGCCTACGCGCACGGCGCCCTCATAGGCGCCCGGGGGAACTCCGGGACGATCCTGGCGCAGCTGCTGCGCGGAGTGGCCGACGTACTCGGCGACGAGCCCGGGGATCGCGGGCCGGGCCGGCTGCTGGCCCAGGCGCTGACCCGGGCCGCGGAGGAGGCGTACCGGGCGGTCGCGCACCCGGTGGAGGGCACGATGCTCACCGTCGCCGCCGCGGCGGCACGGGCCGGCGAGGCGGCCGGGGCGGCCGCCGGGACCGCCGCCGACGTGGCCCGGGCCGCCTACGACGGGGCCCGCGCGGCCCTGGCGGACACCCCGGGCCAGCTGGCCGAGCTGGGCCGGGCCGGGGTGGTCGACGCCGGGGGCTGCGGGCTGGTCGCCGTACTCGGGGCGCTGTGGCAGGCGCTGTCCGGACAGGAGCCCGCCGCCGAGGCGGTCCGCGGCCGGGCCGTGCCCGTACCGCAGCCGCCGCAGCCCTGCGACGCGGAGGAGCACGGCGGGCCCGCGTACGAGGTGATCTACCTGCTGGAGGCCGCCGAGCCGGCCGTGGGGGAGCTGCGCGAACGCCTCGACGGGCTCGGGGACTCCCTGGTGGTGGTCGGCGGCGACGGACTGTGGAACGTGCACGTCCACGTCGACGACCCCGGCGCCGCCGTGGAGGCGGGCGTGATCGCGGGGCGGCCGTACCGGATCCGCATCACCCATTTCGGCGACGAACGGCGCCGGGCGCGCGGGGAGCGCGTCCAGCGGGCCGTGGTCGCCGTGGTCCCGGGCGAGGGGCTGGCCGGGCTGTGCGGGGAGGCGGGCGCCACCACCGTGCTCGCCCGGCCGGGAGAGGTGCCGGACGCCGCCGAACTCGCCGATGCCATCCGGCGCGCGCACGCCCGCGAGGTGGTGCTGCTGCCCGGAGGCGCCGACCAGCGGGCGGCCGCGGCCGCCGCGGCCGAACGGGCCCGCGCCGACGGCGTACGGGTGGCGGTGATCCCCACCCGGTCCGCGGTCCAGGGCCTGGCCGCCCTCGCCGTGCACGACCCGGACGGCAGCTTCGACGAGGACGTGGTCGCCATGACCGCGGCGGCCGGCGCCACCCGCTACGCGGAACTCGCCGTCGCCGAACGGCAGTCCTTCACCTCCGCCGGCATCTGCCAGGCGGGGGACGTGCTCGGGCTCATCGACGGCGACGTCGCCGTCATCGGGTCCGGCCTCACCGAGACCGCCGAGGCCGTCCTGGCGCGGATGCTGGGCTCCGGCGGCGAACTCGTCACCCTGGTCCTGGGGCCGGAGGTGCCGGACGCCCTCGCCGCGCGCCTGGAGGCGTACGTGCAGCAGGGGCACCTGGCGGTGGACACGGTCACCTACCGCGGCGGGCGGTACTCGGCGCCCCTCCTCATCGGGGTCGAATAGCCGACTTGTCAGCGCGATGGTGTGCAATGAACACGTGCCCGCGCTCGACGAAGACCTCAAGAAGACGCTCGGCCCCGCCACCGCCAAGGTGCTGGCCGAGCAGCTCGGCCTGCACACGGCCCTGGACCTGCTCCACCACTATCCGCGGCGGTACGCCGAGCGCGGCGAGCTGACCTCGCTGGCCGAGCTCGCCGACCAGATCGACGAGCACGTGACGGTCGTCGCCCAGGTCGCCGACGCCCGGATCCTGACGTTCAACGGGGGCCGGGGCAAGCGCTTGGAGGTGACCATCACGGACGGCAGCGGCCGCCTCCAGCTGGTCTTCTTCGGCGCGGGCGTCCACAAGCCGCACAAGGACCTGCTGCCGGGCAGCCGCGCGATGTTCGCGGGCAAGGTCTCGATGTTCAACCGCAAGCTCCAGCTGGCCCACCCCGCGTACGAGCCGCTCGGCGCGGAGGCCTCCGACCGGGACGCCGCCACCGCCTTCGCCCATCAGCTCATCCCGATCTACCCGGCCTGCGCCAAGCTGGAGTCCTGGAAGATCGCCAAATGCGTGGACGCCGTACTGCCCGGGGCCCGGGAGGCCGTGGACCCGCTGCCGGACGCACTGCGCGAGGGCCGCGGACTGGTCCCGCTCACCGAGGCCCTGCTGAAGATCCACCGGCCGGGAACCAAGGCCGACATCGAGGACGCCCGGCAGCGGCTGAAGTGGGACGAGGCCTTCGTCCTCCAGGTCGCCCTGGCCCGCCGCCGGCACGCCGACTCCCAGCTCCCGGCCGTCCCGCGCCGCCCCGCTCCCGGCGGCCTGCTCGACGCCTTCGACGCCAAGCTCCCCTTCACCCTCACCGAGGGCCAGCAGACCGTCTCGAAGGAGATCTTCGACGACCTGGCCACCGAGCACCCCATGCACCGCCTCCTCCAGGGCGAGGTCGGCTCCGGGAAGACCATGGTCGCGCTGCGGGCCATGCTCGCCGTCGTGGACTGCGGCGGGCAGGCCGCCATGCTCGCGCCCACCGAGGTGCTCGCCCAGCAGCACCACCGCTCGATCACCGAGATGATGGGCGAGCTCGCCGAGGGAGGCATGCTCGGCGGCTCCGACCAGGGCACCGAGGTCGTGCTGCTCACCGGCTCCATGGGGATGCCCGCGCGGCGCCGGGCCCTGCTCGACCTGGTCACCGGCGAGGCCGGCATCGTGATCGGCACGCACGCGCTCATCGAGGACAAGGTGCAGTTCCACGACCTCGGCCTGGTCGTGGTCGACGAGCAGCACCGCTTCGGCGTGGAGCAGCGCGACGCACTGCGCTCCAAGGGGAAGCAGCCCCCGCACCTGCTGGTGATGACCGCGACCCCGATCCCGCGCACGGTCGCGATGACCGTCTTCGGGGACCTGGAGACCTCCGTCCTCGACCAGCTGCCCGCCGGCCGCTCCCCGATCGCCACCCACGTCGTACCGGCCAAGGACAAGCCGCACTTCCTGGCCCGGGCCTGGGAGCGGGTGCGGGAGGAGGCCGAGAACGGCCACCAGGCGTACGTGGTGTGTCCGCGCATCGGCGACGGCGAGGACGATCCGAAGAAGAAGACCGCCGAGGACGACAGCGAGAAGCGGCCGCCGCTGGCCGTCCTGGAGATCGCCGAGCAGCTCACCCGCGGGCCGCTCGCCGGGCTGTCGGTGGAGGTGCTGCACGGCCGGATGGACCCGGCCGACAAGGACGACGTCATGCGCCGCTTCGCCGCGGGCGAGGTCAAGGTGCTGGTCGCCACCACCGTCATCGAGGTCGGCGTGAACGTGCCGAACTCCACCGTCATGGTGATCATGGACGCGGACCGGTTCGGCGTCTCCCAGCTCCACCAGCTGCGCGGCCGCGTCGGCCGCGGCTCCGCGCCGGGGTTGTGCCTGCTCGTCAGCGAGATGCACGAGGCGAGCCCCGCCCGGGCCCGGCTGGCCGCGGTCGCCGCCACCCTGGACGGCTTCGAGCTCTCCCGGATCGACCTCGAACAGCGCCGGGAGGGCGATGTGCTGGGCCAGGCCCAGTCGGGCGTGCGGTCCTCACTGCGCATGCTCGCGGTCATCGAGGACGAGGAGGTCATCGCCCAGGCCCGGGAGGAGGCCACCCGCGTGGTCGCCGCCGACCCGGAGCTGGAGCGGCTGCCGGGCCTGAGGAGCGCCCTGGACGCCCTGCTGGACACCGAGCGGGAGCAGTACCTGGAGAAGGGCTGAGCGGTACCGCCCCGGGCCGCCCGGAGCGGTACGACCTATCGTTGAACTCCGCAGTACCGGGCAGCACCTGTCAGGAACCCGCCCGTACCCGTCAGTACCCCACCATCACCGTCGTACCGAAGGACCCAGATGACCCGCGTGATCGCCGGCAGCGCCGGCGGGCGACGGCTGACCGTGCCCCCGGGCACCGGCACCCGGCCGACCTCGGACCGGATGCGCGAAGGCCTGTTCTCCACCTGGGAGTCGCTGCACGGCGTCGAGGGGGCCCGGGTGCTCGACCTGTACGCCGGCTCCGGCGCCGTCGGCCTGGAGGCCCTCTCCCGCGGCGCGGCCCACGCGCTGCTCGTCGAGCCCGAGGCCAAGGCCGTCAAGGCGATCCGGGACAACATCAAGGCGCTGGGCCTGCCCGGCGCCGAGTTCCGGGCGGGCAAGGCGGAGCAGATCGTGGCGGCCCGGGCGGGCGGGGACCCGTACGACGTCGTCTTCCTGGACCCGCCGTACGCCGTCAGCCACGGTGATCTTGGCGAGATCCTCCTCACACTCCGCGCCAATGACTGGCTCACGGACGATGCGCTCGTCACCGTGGAGCGCGGTACGAGGAGCGGTGCGTTCCCGTGGCCCGAGGGGTTCGAGCCGCTCCGCTCCCGCAAGTACGGCGAAGGCACCCTTTGGTACGGTCGCGCCGCCTTCACCAGCGAAGACTCATGATGCCCGCACCGGAGAGCGAGGGACCCAAGTTGCGCCGAGCCGTCTGTCCCGGGTCATTCGACCCCATCACCAACGGACACCTCGACATCATCGGCCGGGCCTCCCGGCTCTACGACGTCGTGCACGTCGCCGTGATGATCAACCAGTCCAAGCAGGGGCTGTTCACCGTCGAGGAACGGATCGAGCTGATCCGCGAGGCGACCGCCGGCTACGGAAACGTCGAGGTGGAGTCCTTCCACGGACTGCTCGTCGACTTCTGCAAGCAGCGCGACATCCCGGCCATCGTCAAGGGCCTGCGGGCCGTCAGCGACTTCGACTACGAGCTCCAGATGGCCCAGATGAACATCGGGCTCTCGGGAGTCGAGACGCTGTTCGTGCCGACCAATCCCACCTACAGCTTCCTGTCCTCCTCCCTGGTCAAGGAGGTCGCGGCCTGGGGCGGCGACGTCGCCCACCTGCTGCCGCCGCACGTGCACGCGGCACTGACCGAGCGGCTCGCCAACCGCTGACGGACTGACGGGCCGTCAGTCGGTGTCGGGCGTTCGCCCGGTGGCCTTAAAGTCGTCCCGTCCGTCTCAGGAACCGCCCGAGGCCGAGAGAGTGCGAGCCCCCATGGACGTGCAGAAGAAGCTCGACGAGATCGTCGCGGCCGTCGGCGGCGCCCGGTCCATGCCCATGTCGGCCTCCTGCGTGATCAACCGCGCCGAGCTGCTCGCCCAGCTCGAAGAGGTGCGCCAGGCGCTGCCCGGTTCGCTCGCGCAGGCGCAGGAGCTCATCGGCGGCCGCGAGCAGATGGTCGAGGACGCCCACCGCGAGGCGGAGCGGATCATCGAGTCCGCGCACGCCCAGCGCGGTTCGCTGATCTCCGACACCGAGGTCGCGCGCCGCTCCCAGGCGGAGGCGGACCGGATCCTGGCGGACGCCCGCAGGGAGGCCGAGGAGGTCCGGGCCGAGGCCGACGACTACGTCGACAGCAAGCTCGCGAACTTCGAGGTCGTGCTCAGCAAGACCATCGGCTCGGTCGACCGCGGCCGCGAGAAGCTGCTGGGCCGCGGCCCGGGCCTGGACGACCAGGGCTACCCCGACGCGGACGCGCCCGAGCGCAGCCACGACCCGGAGACCCAGCGGCAGCAGGCGGACGCGTACGTGGACACCAAGCTGGCGACCTTCGAGGCGGTGCTCTCCAAGACCCTGGAGGCCGTCGGCCGGGGCCGCCAGAAGCTGCTGGGCCGGGTGCCCACGGACGACCTCGGCGCGCACATGGCCGCCCAGGACGCGGTGGGGGCGCAGCAGTCCCGCTCGGCGAGCGACGCGGACTTCCTGGCGGGCCTGGCGGAGCCGGCGGCCCCGATGGCCCCCGCGATCCCGGCGCAGGCCCAGCCGGAGCCCGCGTACGACGCGTACGGCTACCAGCAGCCCCAGCAGGACGCGTTCCCCGGTGCAAGCGCCGGCTCCACCGGAACGGCTTACGCCGCGCCCTCCTATGGGGATCCCTACGGCTACCAGCACCAGGTCCAGCAGCCGGATTCGTACGCGGCGATGGGCTACGAGCAGCAGCCGGACCCCTACGCGGCCTACCAGCAGCAGCCGCAGGCCCCGCAGCAGCCGCAGCAGCCCGCCCTCGACGAGACCAGCTTCTTCGACACGAGCATGATCAATCTGGACCAGCTGCGCCAGTACGAGCAGGGGCGCTAGGCCGGATTGGGCTCAGAGCGAAGCGCCGGGTATCCTGGCTCTTCGGTCGCGCGTATGCACCGCGATCCATGCTGCCCACAAGTGGCGGAGTCTTTGATCTTCAGCGATCTGTGAAAGCAGGAACGGCCCTGAATACCCGCCTCGACCACCGCAACCCCCTCGTGTTCGACACGCACGAGCTGGGTCGGCGTCCTGGTGCCATGCAGCGGCTGTCCCGTGAGATCGCGGCACCGGCGGACCTCGGTCTCGCCGGCGTCATCGGGGTACCGGAAGGCGCCCCGCTGAAGCTCAGCCTCCGCCTCGAGTCGGTCATGGAAGGGGTGCTTGTCACAGGCACCGCCCGTGCATCGGCCGTAGGGGAGTGCGTAAGGTGTCTGGAGTCCGTCGAGCGTGAGCTCAAGGCGGACTTCCAGGAGATGTTCTCGTACCCTGACGCCGACGACCGGAGCCGCTCGAAGGCGGAGCCGGCCGACGACGCCGAGGACGACGAGGACACGCTCTCCCTCGAGGACGGCTTGTTCGACCTCGAACCCGTGCTGCGGGATGTGGTGGTGCTCGCACTGCCCATGCAGCCGGTGTGCCGGGAGGACTGTCTCGGACTGTGCCCCGATTGCGGGCTCAGCCTGAACGACGACCCGGACCACCACCATGACGCCGTCGACATCCGTTGGGCGGCACTGCAGGAACTCGTCGTGACCGATCAGGACGACGAGAAGGACAACATGAGCGGCACTGCATCTGACGACGTTCAGAGCGCCGCCGAGAAGCAGGAGAAGTAGCCGTGGCTGTTCCGAAGCGGAAGATGTCGCGCAGCAACACGCGCCACCGCCGGTCGCAGTGGAAGGCTGCGGTCCCCACCCTGGTTTCGTGTGAGCGTTGCCAGGAGCCGAAGCTCCAGCACATTGCGTGCCCGAGCTGCGGCACCTACAACAAGCGCCAGGTCCTCGAGGTCTGAGCGGCTGGTGAGAGGCGCAATGTCTGAGCTGTCCAACGCTGAGAAGCAGGCAGACAGTAACAACGCGGCCTCGTCCCACACGCTTCTGGAAGGGCGGCTCGGGTATCGACTCGAGTCCGCCCTTCTGGTGCGTGCACTGACCCACCGCTCGTACGCGTACGAGAACGGCGGTCTGCCCACCAACGAGCGCCTGGAGTTCCTCGGGGACTCCGTGCTCGGCCTGGTGGTCACGGACACGCTGTACACGACCCACCCCGACCTGCCCGAAGGCCAGCTGGCCAAACTGCGGGCCGCGGTGGTCAACTCACGCGCACTGGCGGAGGTCGGGCGCGGCCTCGACCTCGGCTCCTTCATCCGGCTCGGCCGGGGCGAAGAGGGCACGGGTGGCCGGGACAAGGCCTCCATCCTCGCCGACACCCTTGAAGCGGTGATCGGCGCGGTCTACCTCGACCAGGGCCTCGAAGCGGCCTCGGAGCTGGTCCACCGGCTCTTCGACCCGCTCATCGAGAAGTCCTCGAACCTCGGGGCCGGCCTGGACTGGAAGACCAGTCTCCAGGAGCTCACGGCGGCCGAAGGCCTCGGCGTACCGGAATACCTGGTCACCGAGACCGGTCCGGACCACGAGAAGACCTTCACAGCTGCCGCCCGCGTCGGTGGTGTCTCGTACGGCACCGGCACCGGCCGCAGCAAGAAGGAAGCGGAACAGCAGGCGGCGGAGTCCGCTTGGCGCGGTATCCGTGCCAAGGCGGACGAGCGGATCGCGGCGGAAGCCGCGGCCGCTGCCGCCGTCCAGGTCACGGTGGCGGCTCCGGCCGACACCGCGGCCCCGGCCGAGGACGGCGGGTCGCCGACACCCGCCGACCCGACGCCGAACGGCTGAACCCTTCCTTCGGGATCTCCCGCCCGCCCCTGCCGCGCAGGGGCGGGCGGACCCGTTTCCGGGCCCGGCGGGGGAGGCCGGTACGCTCGCCGGGAGCGACCAGAACGCACCCCCTCCGGAGGACCACCGTGCCCGAGCTGCCCGAAGTCGAAGTCGTACGGCGGGGCTTGGAGCGCTGGGTGGCCGGCCGGACCGTCGAGGCCGTCGAGGTGCTGCACCCGCGCGCGGTACGCCGCCACCCCGCCGGCGGGGCCGACTTCGCGGCGCGGCTGACGGGCGAGACGATCGGCGTCCCGCAGCGGCGCGGCAAGTACCTGTGGCTGCCCCTGGAGGGGCGGGACCTCTCGGTGCTCGGGCACCTCGGCATGAGCGGACAGCTCCTCGTGCAGCCCGAGGAGGCCGCCGACGAGAAGCACCTGCGGATCCGCGTGCGCTTCCGCGACGCCGCCGGGACCGAGCTCCGCTTCGTCGACCAGCGCACCTTCGGCGGGCTCTCGCTCCACGAGAACACGCCCGACGGGCTGCCCGACGTCATCGCGCACATCGCCCGGGACCCGCTGGACCCCCTCTTCGACGAAGCCGCCTACCACGCGGCGCTGCGCGCCAAGCGGACGACCGTCAAGCGGGCCCTGCTGGACCAGTCCCTGATCAGCGGGGTCGGGAACATCTACGCCGACGAGGCGCTGTGGCGGGCCAGGCTGCACTACGAGCGCTCCACCGCCACCCTGACGCGCCCCCGGAGCGCGGAACTCCTCGGCCATGTCCGGGACGTGATGAACGCGGCCCTCGAAGTCGGCGGTACCAGCTTCGACAGCCTCTACGTCAACGTGAACGGGGAGTCCGGCTACTTCGACCGGTCGCTCGACGCCTACGGGCGCGAGGACGAGCCCTGCCGGCGCTGCGGCACCCCGATGCGGCGCCGCCCGTGGATGAACCGGTCGAGCTACTTCTGCCCGCGCTGTCAGCGGCCACCGCGCGCGGCGTCGTAGGACTCCCGGGCGCTCAGCACCTGGGGCATGCTGCCCTCGAGGAAGTGGATGAGCGCGACCAGCCGGTCGGCGACCTCGACGCCGAGCGGGGTCAGCTCGTAGTCGACGCGCGGCGGGTTCGTCGGCTGCGCCTCGCGGTTGACGATGCCGTCGCGCTCCAGCGCGTGCAGGGTCTGGGAGAGCATCTTCTCGCTCACGCCGTCGACCTTGCGGCGCAGCTCGTTGAAACGGCACGAGCCGTCGCGCAGGGCGCCCACCGTGAGGCTGCCCCAGCGGCCGGTGACGTGTTCCAGGGTCTCCCGGGACGGGCACGCGCGCGCGAAGGCGTCAAACGGAAGTTCTGTCTCCATACCGGTCAGCTTAACCCTGTACAGCGCTCACCAATAGCTTGCGCTTTCGGGTGGTTAGTGCTTCCTGCGGCTAGAAGCCGAAGTTCTGGGTCCACCAGGGGCCGCCGTCCGCGAAGTAGGCGCCGACGCCCAGTGTGCGGAACTCGCAGTTGAGGATGTTCGCCTTGTGGTCCGGGCTGTTCATCCAGGCGTTCATGACCGACTGCGCGTCACCCTGGCCGCGGGCGATGTTCTCGCCGCCGAGCCCGGAGAGGCCCGCCTTGGTGGCGCGGTCCCAGGGGGTGTTGCCGTCGGGGTCGGTGTGGTCGAAGAAGCTGCGGATGGCCATGTCCTTGCTGAAGGCTCCGGCCAGCGCTGCGAGCGGCGGGTTCGCCCGGACCGGTCCGCAGCCGGCCTGCGCGCGCTCTTGGTTGACCAGGGTGAGTACGGCGGCCTCCTCCGCGGAGTGGCCGTCATCGGGCGTCGGGGCCGGCAGGGCCGGCGGCTTGGGCGCGGCCGTCTTCGGCGGGTCCGCCTTCGGTGCGGCCGCCTTCGGCAGGGCCGTCTTCGGTGCGGCCGCCTTCGGCGGGGCCGTCTTCGGCAGGGCCGGGACCGGGATCTTCTCCGGCTTCGCCGGCTCCTTGGCGGAGGCGGACGGAGTGGGTGAGGCGGAGGGGCTCGGCGAGGCCGACGGGGAAGGGGAGGCCGAAGGTGAGGGGGAGGCGGAAGGTGACGGGCTGCTCGCTGCGGGGGCCGAGGAGGCGCGGCCGGACAGGCTGGCGAGGCCGCCCCGCTGCTCGATCGCGGTGCCGGGGCTCGGCGACGGCTCCGCCTTGGCCTGCGTCTTGACGGTCGCCATGCCGGCGGCGACGCCGACATAGGGGAAGGAGGTGCTGACGGGGACCATGCCGGTGGTCACGGCCGCCGTGCCGAGGACCACGGCCACGGAGACGCCCAGCAGGCCGGTGCGCAGGAGGGTGCGGCGCTTGACGCCGGGGCGCGGCGCGGCGTGGAGTCGGTGGCGTCCCATCGGCGACGTACCTTCCTTGAAGGTCAAGATCATCCCTTACTCACCCAAATGGGTGAGTTCATTGCTGCGCGACTGTACGGCATGGGGCGCGGGGGCGATGTGGGCCGGAACTCTTCGCCCGGTTAGCGTTCACGCATGAATGAAGATGTCCGCCTGACCGCCTGGGTGCGCGGCCGTGTACAGGGAGTGGGCTTCCGTTGGTTCACCAGGGCCAATGCGCTGGAGATCGGCGGAGTCGTCGGGTTCGCGCTCAACCTCGACGACGGACGAGTGCAGGTTGTGGCTGAAGGTCAACGTGAGAATTGCCACCGGCTGCTGGACTGGCTGCGCTCCGCCGACACGCCCGGGACGGTGGACGGAGTGACAGAGATCTGGGGCACACCGCGCGGTGGCTACGACGGGTTCGCGATGCGGTGACCGATCGGCTGATCATGTACTGATCGCATCTCCCGGCGGTCCGCACCCGGCCGGAACTGCGTGTTCGCCGCCGACGCGTTGCCGGCGGCCGTGATCCGTGGAAGGCTCGAAGCAGCGGACGATCTCCATGCCCCCTGGGAGGGCCGGGCCGCTCGCCGATACGGGGTGTGATCGTGTTGACCGTCAAACTTTTTGGTGAGACGCTGGAAGCCCCGCGCACCTGAGCTGTTTGGCAGTGCTGGCAGTGTTAGCAAGAAATGCGTGCAGTGACTGACAGTCGCTGCCGGACATCCGCGGGTGCGATTCCCTCACGACCCACACCGCTTCGGTCGGTCACTCAGTGTGGAGGACCATCCATCATGGCAAAGGCGCTTCTCGGTTACGTCGGCGGTTCCGATCCGCGACTCCTCGCCGAGATGCGACGGCTTCAGCAGCGCGTCCAGGACCTCGAGTCCGAGCTCGTACGGATTCAGTCCGAAAACGACGCGCTGAACGCGGCCGCCGCTCAGCACGGAGACTCGCTGCTGGACCGCATCGACATCGACGTACCCCAGGCGGAGCCTGCGCTCACCTGATCCGCGCTCAACTCGTCACTCGACTCAAGCCCCGCATGATCTGCAAGGGACGCTCCGGCGTCCCTTCTTTCTTTGACCACCGCGTCAGGCGTGCGCGAGCGCGTTGGGCCAGGTGGGGGGCCGATTCCTTTAACGTCAGTTGTGCCCTGCACCTTCATGGGTGAAACCGAACGCGAAAGGTAGAGTCCGGCGGCGTGCACCTCAAGTCCCTGACCCTGCGTGGCTTCAAGTCCTTCGCCTCTGCAACCACCCTGCGCTTCGAGCCTGGCATCACCTGCGTCGTGGGCCCGAACGGCTCGGGCAAGTCCAACGTGGTGGACGCGCTGTCCTGGGTCATGGGGGAGCAGGGTGCCAAGTCGCTGCGCGGCGGCAAGATGGAGGACGTCATCTTCGCCGGCACCACCGGGCGGCCGCCGCTCGGGCGCGCCGAGGTCTCGCTGACCATCGACAACTCCGACGGCGCCCTGCCGATCGAGTACGCCGAGGTCACCATCACGCGGATCATGTTCCGCGGCGGCAGCAGCGAGTACCAGATCAACGGCGACACCTGCCGGCTGCTCGACATCCAGGAGTTGCTCTCCGACTCCGGCATCGGCCGCGAGATGCACGTCATCGTCGGCCAGGGCCAACTGGACTCCGTCCTGCACGCCGATCCGATGGGCCGCCGCGCCTTCATCGAGGAAGCGGCCGGCGTACTCAAGCACCGCAAGCGCAAAGAGAAGGCGCTGCGGAAGCTGGACGCGATGCAGGCCAATCTCGCGCGCGTGCAGGACCTCAATGACGAACTGCGACGCCAGCTGAAGCCGCTGGGGCGGCAGGCGGCGGTGGCCCGGAGGGCGGCCGTCATCCAGGCCGACCTGCGCGACGCGCGGCTGCGGCTGCTCGCCGACGACCTGGTCACGCTGCGGGGCGCGCTGGACGCGGAGATCGCGGACGAGGCGGCGCTGAAGGAGCGCAAGGAGGCGGCCGAGGCCCAGCTCGCGGACGCGCTGCGGCGCGAGGCGGAGCTGGAGGAAACGGTGCGGCAGTTGACGCCGCGGCTCCAGCGGGCCCAGCAGACCTGGTACGAGCTGTCGCAGCTGGCGGAGCGCGTACGGGGGACTGCGTCCCTGGCCGACGCGCGGGTCAAGTCGGCCTCGGCTCCGCCGGAAGAGGAGCGGCGCGGCCGCGATCCGCAGGACATGGAGCGGGAGGCCGCGCGGATCCGCGAGCAGGAGGCGGAGCTGACGGCCGCGTTGGAGGCGGCCTCGCGGGCGCTGGAGGACACCGCCCTGCACCGGGCCGAGCTGGAGCGGTCGCTGGCCGAGGAGGAGCGGCGGCTGCGGGACGTCGCGCGGGCCATCGCCGACCGGCGCGAGGGCCTGGCCCGGCTGACGGGGCGGTTGGGCGCCGCCCGGTCCCGGGCGGGCGCCGCGCAGGCGGAGATCGACCGGCTGGTGGCGGCGCGGGACGAGGCCGAGTCCCGGGCGGGGGCCGCGCAGGCGGAGTACGAGGCGCTGGCCGAGGAGGTCGGCGGCCTCGAAGACCCCGCGGTGGACGAGGAGTACGCGGCGGCGCGGGCGGAGCTCGCGGCGGCGGAGGCCGCACAGGCGGCGGCGCGGGACGCGGTGACGGCCGCGGAGAAGTCGCGGGCGGCGGTGGCGGCGCGGCGGGATGCGCTGGCGCTCGGGCTGCGGAGGAAGGACGGCACGGGAGCGCTGCTCGCGGCGCGGGAGCGGCTGGCCGGGCTGCTGGGTCCGGCGGCGGAGCGGCTGTCGGTGACCCCGGGGTACGAGGTCGCGGTGGCGGCGGCACTGGGCTCCGCGGCGGATGCGGTGGCCGTGGCGTCGGCGGGGGCGGCGGCCGGGGCCATTCGGCATCTGAGGGACGCGGATGCGGGCCGGGCCACGTTCCTGATCACCCCGCCCCCGGAGGGCCCGGCCCCGGCCCCGGCCCCGGCCTTCCCGGCCCTGCCCGAAGCGGCGGCCCAGGCCCGGGCGGGCCTGTCGGGCGGGATCCCGTTCCCGGGCCAGGCGGTGGCCCCGGTCCCGGGCGCCCCGGCAGCACAGGCCGGCGCCGATGCGGATGCCGCGACCCCGTTCCCGGGCGAGACCCCGTTCCCAGGCCAGACCCCGTTCCCGGGCGCTCCGGCGGGCCCGTCGGCCGCGACCCCGCTCCCGGGGCGGGCCGCGGCCGACGGCGTCGGGGCGGGGGGAGTTTTCCCCCACCCCGACTCGGACGCCGCGCCTCAACCGCCTGCGGGGCTGGAAGGACCTGACCGGGGTTCCGTTGCGGGGGCCGGTGCTGGGGCGTCGGCGGAGCCGGGAGGGTTTGACCGGGGTTCCGTTGTGGGGGCCGGTGCTGGGGCGTCGGTAGAGCCGGGAGGGTCTGACCGGGGCTTCGTTGCGGGGCCCGGTGCTCAGGGGTGGGCGGAGCCGGGGGTGCCTGCCGCAGGCTCTGCCCCGGGGTCCGGGCCCGTGTTGCATGCCGGATGCGAGGAACTGCGCTCCGCCCCGGGCCTCGCGGCTCAGGCCACGGTGGGGCCGGGCTCGTCCGTACGGCGGGAGGACCACGGTTGCGCGCCGCCCCCCGCGCCTAGGGCGTTGCCCGTCGGGGGCTCCTCTGCGGGCGAGCAGGGTCCTGCGCAGGCCGGGCTCGGGCTGCCCGCCGGGGGGCTCGTGCAGGGGGATGCCGCTGCCGTGCGGGCCGTGGCATGGGTGCTGCGGGAGTACGTCGTCGTCGGGACGCTCGACGAGGCCGAGGAGCTCGTCGGGGCGCGGCCCGACGTGGTGGCCGTGACCCTCGACGGGGACGTGCTCGGGACGCACCTCGCGCACGGCGGCTCCGCCGGCGCCCCCAGCCTGATCGAGGTTCAGGCCGCCGTCGACGAGGCGGCTGCCGAAACGGTCCGGCTCGACGAGCAGTGCGCGGAGCTCGGCACGGCCCGGGACGCCGCCCAGGCCCTGCGCCGGGAACTCGCCGCGCGGGTCGAGGAGATCGGCGAGCGCCGCCGGGCCGGGGAGCAGGCCCGGGCCGGGGTGGCGCAGCAGCTGGGGCGGCTGGCCGGGCAGGCGAAGGGGGCCGCCGGCGAAGCCGAGCGCAGTGCCGCCGCCGCGGCCAAGGCCCAGAACGCGCTGGAGCAGGCGCTGGCCGACGTCGAGGAGTGCGCCGAACGCCTGGCCGTCGCCGAGGAGAACGACCCCGTCGGAAGTGGCGAGGAGGAGCCCGACACCGCGGTGCGGGACCGCCTCGCCGCCGACGGGGCCAACGCCCGGCAGACCGAGATGGAGGCCCGCCTCCAGCTCAGGACCCACGAGGAGCGGGTCAAGGGCCTGGCCGGCCGGGCCGATGGGCTCGACCGCGCGGCCCGCGCCGAGCGCGAGGCCCGGGCCCGCGCCGAGCGGCGCCGGGAACGGCTGCGCCACGAGGCCCGGGTGGCCCGCGCCGTCGGCGACGGCACCCGGCAGCTGCTCGCGCACCTGGAGGTCTCGCTGCGCCGGGCCGAGGAGGAGCGCGCCGCCGCCGAGTACGCCAAGGGGCTGCGTGAGCGGGAGCTCGGTGAGGCTCGGACCCGCGGCCGCGACCTCAAGGGCGAGCTCGACAAGCTCACCGACTCGGTACACCGCGGCGAGGTTCTCGGCGCCGAGAAGCGGCTGCGCATCGAGCAGGTGGAGAACCGCGCCCTGGAGGAGTTCGGGATGGAGGCCGCCGGTCTCGTCGCCGAGTACGGCCCGGACCAGCCGGTGCCGCCGAGCCTGCCCGCCGAGGGCGAGGAGCTCCCGGAGGACCCGGAGCACCCCCGCAACCAGCCCGGCCCCTTCGTCCGCGCCCGGCAGGAGAAGCGGCTCAAGGCGGCCGAGCGCGCGTACCAGCAGCTCGGCAAGGTCAACCCGCTCGCACTGGAGGAGTTCGCGGCGCTTGAGGAGCGCCACCAGTTCCTCAGCGAGCAGCTGGAGGACCTGCGCAAGACCCGGGCCGATCTCCTTCAGGTCGTGAAGGAGGTGGACGAGCGCGTCGAGCAGGTGTTCACCGAGGCGTACCGGGATACGGCCCGGGAGTTCGAGGGGGTGTTCTCGCGGCTGTTCCCCGGCGGTGAGGGCCGGCTCATCCTCACCGACCCCGACAACATGCTGACCAGCGGCGTGGACGTGGAGGCCCGGCCGCCCGGCAAGAAGGTCAAGCGGCTCTCGCTGCTCTCCGGCGGCGAGCGGTCGTTGACGGCCGTCGCCCTGCTGGTGTCCATCTTCAAGGCCCGGCCCAGCCCGTTCTACGTGATGGACGAGGTCGAGGCCGCGCTCGACGACACCAACCTCCAGCGGCTGATCCGGATCATGGAGGAGCTCCAGGAGAGCTCGCAGCTGATCGTGATCACGCACCAGAAGCGGACGATGGAGGTCGCCGACGCGCTGTACGGCGTCTCCATGCAGGGCGACGGAGTCTCCAAGGTCATCAGCCAGCGGCTTCGCTGACCCGTCTGACCCGTTTGACCCACTCCTTCGAAACCCGTCCTTTCAAGAAGTGAATGTCTTGCCTCCCGCCCGTGAATCGCGCGCCGAGCAAGTGAGCTTCTCCACAACTATTGACTTCAAGAACTGAACACATAGGCTCGCTCCGCTGCCTTTTCCCTTCGGGTGGTGCCGGATCTTCAGCTGTGCACCACTTGAAGGAACCACCCCACCCAGCCCGCCACCGCAGCCGGGCACCGCAGGAGCAGACCTTGACCAGCAGCACAGCGCAGGCGCCGGTGCCGGGCGGCGGAGGCCGGGCCGCCCGTCCCGACCACCTCGGGCACGTCATCTTCATCGCCGCCGCGGCCGCCATGGGCGGCTTCCTCTTCGGCTATGACAGCTCGGTCATCAACGGTGCCGTCGTCGCCATCCGCGAGCGGTTCGACATCGGCTCGGCCGCACTCGCCCAGGTGATCGCCGCCGCGCTGATCGGCTGTGCCCTCGGCGCCGCCACCGCGGGCCGCATCGCCGACAGGATCGGCCGTATCCGCTGCATGCAGATCGCCGCGGTCCTGTTCACGGCGAGCGCGATCGGCTCGGCCCTCCCGTTCGCCCTCTGGGACCTCGCCATGTGGCGCGTCATCGGCGGCTTCGGCATCGGCATGGCCTCCGTCATCGGCCCGGCCTACATCGCCGAGGTGTCCCCGGCCGCCTACCGAGGCCGGCTCGCCTCGTTCCAGCAGGCCGCGATCGTCATCGGCATCGCCGTCTCCCAGCTCGTCAACTGGGGGATCCTGAACCTCGCCGACGGCGAGCAGCGCGGCGAGATCGGCGGCTTCGAGGCCTGGCAGTGGATGCTCGGCGTCATGGTCGTCCCGGCCGCGCTCTACGGGCTGATGTCCTTCGTCATCCCGGAGTCCCCCCGCTTCCTGGTCTCGGTCGGCCGTACCGACGAGGCCAAGAAGGTGCTGGCCGAGGTCGAGGGCTCGAAGATCGACCTGGACGGACGCGTCGCCGAGATCGAGCACGCCATGCACTCGGAGCAGAAGTCCACCTTCAAGGACCTGCTCGGCGGCCGCTTCGGCTTCCTGCCCATCGTCTGGGTCGGCATCGGTCTGTCCGTCTTCCAGCAGCTCGTCGGCATCAACGTGATCTTCTACTACAGCTCTTCGCTGTGGCAGTCCGTCGGCATCGACCCGAGCAGCTCGTTCCTCTACTCGTTCACCACGTCGATCATCAACATCATCGGCACCGTGATCGCGATGATCTTCGTCGACCGGATCGGCCGCAAGCCGCTCGCGCTCATCGGATCGGCCGGCATGGCGGTCTCCCTCGGCCTCTGCGCCTGGGCCTTCTCCTACAAGGAGGGCACCGGCGACAACATCTCCATGCCGGACACCCAGGGCACGGTCGCGCTGATCGCCGCGCACTCCTTCGTGCTCTTCTTCGCCCTCTCGTGGGGCGTGGTGGTCTGGGTGCTGCTCGGCGAGATGTTCCCCAACCGCATCCGCGCCGCCGCGCTCGGTGTGGCCGCCGCCGCCCAGTGGATCGCCAACTGGGTCATCACCGTCTCGTTCCCGTCGCTGTCGGACTGGAACCTGTCCGGCGCGTACGTCATCTACACGATCTTCGCCGTGCTCTCGATCCCGTTCATCCTCAAGTGGGTGCCGGAGACCAAGGGCAAGGCGTTGGAGGAGATGGGGTAACCACCCCCGCCATTACCCCCTCTCCTCTTACGGCAGGTGCTGCCCCCGCTCAGTCCTTGAGCCGGGGCAGCACCTGTTCGCACAGCAGGTGCAGGCTGCGCCAGCCCTCGTCCGGCGGCATCCCGCCGCACAGCGGGTGCAGCACGAGGTTCCCCGCCTCGCCCGCGCCCCGGGCGTACGCGACCGCCTCGTCCGGGGTCAGGACCCGGTACACGCCCTCCGCGCGCAGCTCCGCCACCGAGCGCGCGGCCGACCGTACCGCGCTGCGGATGTCCTTCGACTGCCAGGACGCGTACATGCCCGCCTCGTGCAGGAAGTGGTCGCCGTACTCGGCCCACACCCGGTCCGGGTCCTCCGCGATGTGCAGCAGCGGGGTCTCGGCCGCGGGCATCATGCAGAAGCCCTCCGTCCCGTGCTCCGTGAGCTGCGCGTGGTAGTACGCCTCCAGTTCCGGCAGGTGCGCGCTGGGGAAGAACGGCAGCCCGAGACGGGCCGCGCGCCGGGCCGCCGCCCGGGAGCTGCCGCCGACCAGGAGCAGCGGGTGCGGCTGCGTGAACGGCGCCGGGGTCACCCGTACCGTGCGGCCGCGGAATGCGAACGGCTCGCCGGTCCACGCCTTCAGCAGGGTCTCCAGCAGCTCGTCCTGGAGCCTGCCGCGCCGGCCCCACTCGACGCCGTGCTGCTCGTACTCCTCGGGCCGGTAGCCGATGCCCGCCACCGTGACGAGGCGGCCGCCGCTCAGCAGGTCGAGGACCGCGATGTCCTCCGCCACCTTCAGCGGGTCGTACAGCGGGCCGATGATCGCCGAGACGGTGACCGCGATCCGGCGGGTGGCGCCGAAGACCGCGCCCGCGAAGGCGAACGGCGACGGCAGCCAGTTGTTGGCGGTGCCGTGGTGCTCCTCGGTCTGGACGGTGTCGATCCCGCGGTCGTCCGCGTACTTCGCCATCTCCAGTGCGGCCTTGTAGCGGGCGGAGAGGGTCTCGGGCGTGCCGTTCGGGTCGACGAGATTGAACCGGGCCACGGTGATGGGCATGGAGGAGTCCCCCTTCGCCGGATGTGGGTGGGCGGGCGAAGGGGGACGTTAGCTGACGTGGCGTCAGTTGGACAGGGATCCCGCGAGCGCGGGCTCCGATGCCGATGCCGGCGCGCCGGCTCCGCCGGCGCCGTGCGCGGCAGCACGGCGTACAGCGCGCCGGAGGTGACGATGCCGGCCGCCCGGCCCAGGCCGTTCTGCCCGATCCAGGTGCCGGTGAGCGGCCCGCCGAACCTCGGGAGGGCCCGGTTCACGTCCTGGTGGCCTCGTCGTGTTCGCGCAGCATCCGCATGGCGGTGGCCGGTGACGGGGGTGGGCTCCGATACCGGGCGGGTCGTGACCGCGCCCCGAGGGGCTTCTCGCCGACGCGGGGCCGGGCGACGGACCGGTCCGGCCCGCGAGACACACGGCCCCGTCGGGAGAACGAGGGGCCTTTTATGAGGTCACGCATACTGAAGCTGTTATGGACATCCTCATCCTTGCTGTAGTCATCGCCCTGGTCGCGGTCGGCGTGATCAGCGGGCTCGTGGTCAGCAGCCGCAAGAAGAAGCAGCTGCCGCCCTCGGCGCCGCCCAGCACGCCGACCATCACTGCCCCGCCCGCCGAACCGCAGGTGGGGGAGGACGCCGTAGAGACGGCGGAAGAGCCCCGCCGCACGATCGAGGAGGTCGCCCTCCCCGAAGCGGAGGCTGCGGCTCCCGAGGCGCCCGCCGTTGCCGGACCCGAGGCGCCGGCCGCCCCCGAGATCGAGGTGCCCGAGCCCACCGCCGGCCGCCTGATCCGGCTGCGCGCCCGCCTCGCCCGGTCGCAGAACTCGCTCGGCAAGGGGCTGCTCACGCTGCTCTCGCGCGAGCACCTCGACGAGGACACCTGGGAGGAGATCGAGGAGACCCTCCTGATCGCCGACGTCGGTGTCGTACCGACGCAGGAACTCGTGGACCGGCTCCGCGAGCGGGTCAAGGTGCTCGGCACCCGCACCCCCGCGGACCTGCGCGCCCTGCTCAAGGAGGAGCTGCTGACCCTGGTCGGCACCGACTTCGACCGCGCGGTGAAGACCGAGAGCGGAGTGGACACCCCGGGCGTCGTGATGGTCGTGGGGGTCAACGGCACCGGCAAGACCACCACCACCGGCAAGCTGGCCCGCGTGCTCGTCGCCGACGGCCGCTCCGTGGTGCTCGGCGCCGCCGACACCTTCCGGGCCGCGGCCGCCGACCAGCTGCAGACCTGGGGCGAGCGGGTCGGCGCGCGCACCGTGCGCGGCCCCGAGGGCGGCGACCCGGCCTCGATCGCCTACGACGCGGTCAAGGAGGGCATCGCCGAGGGTGCCGACGTGGTGCTCATCGACACCGCCGGCCGCCTCCACACCAAGACCGGCCTCATGGACGAGCTCGGCAAGGTCAAGCGCGTCGTGGAGAAGCACGGCCCGCTGGACGAGATCCTGCTGGTCCTGGATGCGACCACCGGGCAGAACGGCCTGACCCAGGCGCGCGTCTTCGCCGAGGTCGTGGACATCACCGGCATCGTGCTGACCAAGCTCGACGGCACCGCCAAGGGCGGCATCGTCGTCGCCGTCCAGCGCGAGCTCGGCGTCCCGGTCAAGCTCGTCGGCCTCGGTGAGGGCCCCGACGACCTGGCGCCCTTCGAGCCGGAGGCGTTCGTGGACGCCCTGATCGGCGACTGAGCGCGGACCGTACGCAGCGCACGCAGTCCGTACCCAGTCCGTACGCAGTCCGTACGCAGAGCAGCGCCCCCGTATTCCGGCCGGACAGCGGGGGCGCTGCTCTGCGTACGGACGCATGCGTACGGGTGTCAGCGCCGCAGCCGGTGGCAGATGTAGGCGAGGGTGCCGAGCAGCAGCCGGGCCTGCGGCGGGCCGCCCGCGGAGTCGAGCGCGGGCGGGCGCAGCCAGCCGACCGGGCCGAGGCCCGCGTAGTCGGACGGCGGGGCGGTCAGGAAGGCGCCGAGCCCCAGGGCATGCAGGTCGAGGTCGGCGTCGTCCCAGCCCATCCGGTACAGCAGCTGCGGCAGCTCGGCGGCCGCGCCCGGGGCGACGAAGAACTGGGCCCGGCCGTCCGGGGTCGCGGTGACCGGCCCGAGCGGCAGGCCCATCCGCTCGAGGCGGACCAGCGCGCGGCGTCCGGCCTCCTCCGAGACCTCGATGACGTCGAAGGTGCGGCCCACGGGGAGCAGGACCGCCGCGCCCGGGTACTCGCCCCAGGTCTCGGTGACCTCGTCGAGGGTGGCGCCGGCCGGGACGGTCGGAGCGAGGGGGAGCGGATGCGCCCCCGGTGCGCTGCACCTCGTATGACCGCAGGAGCAGCTGCGGGCGGGGGCCGCGGCGCGGGCGCCGGGGACCACGTCCCAGCCCCACAGTCCGGTGTACTCCGCGACCGCCGTGCACTCCGACGTACGGCCGCGGCGCCGCGAGCCGGAACGGAACTCCTTGGTGCTGCGGCTGCCGCCGATCGTGAAGCCCATGCCCATGCCCCCTCCAACGGGTCGGACGCGCAGGTGGTTACGACGTCGGCGGGACGGGATGCGGGGCCGGGTGTGAGCCCGGTGTCCAGAGGGGCTACCCGGCGCACTCCTCGCCGCGTGCGCCCCTAGCGCACTCCCGTCCATCCGATCGTTTTCGCCTCGGTGTCAAGTGAATCGCGCCTGGCCGGTGGCTAGTTCATTCGAAGGGGTGGCGAATGGTGGCGTTTCGGGAATCGACCTCGCCGCAGAGGTGATCGTAGGATTACTTTCAGTGCATCAAACCCCGAAGGCGGGCCGTCCGTGGTTATGCCGGAGGCAACGTGTGGAGGATCTGTGAAGGTCCGTTGCGGCGCTCGCCGTTCCAGCCAGGGTTTCGCGTGAAGAGGCTGAGTGGATGGGGGCGTTCCAGTGAGCGGCAACGGCGCAAGCGGAACGAGCGAGGAGCCGGAGGTCCCGGGCTCGGCGGCCCGCAATGAGCAGCTGACGTCCTGGTTCGTCCGCAGCGGCTGGTCGAAGGGCGAACTCGCCCGCCAGGTGAACCGGCGGGCCCGCCAGATGGGCGCCCACCACATCAGCACGGACACCTCCCGGGTGCGACGCTGGCTCGACGGCGAGCAGCCCCGCGAGCCCGTTCCGCGGATCCTGTCCGAGCTGTTCTCCGAGCGGTTCGGCTCCGTCGTCGCCATCGAACAGCTCGGGCTGCGCACCGCCCACCAGACGCCCTCCGTCTCCGGCGTCGACCTGCCCTGGGCCGGCCCGCAGACCGTCGAGCTGCTCGGGGAGTTCTCCCGCAGCGACCTGATGCTGGCCCGCCGCGGCTTCCTGGGGACCTCCCTCGCCCTCTCCGCAGGCCCCGCCCTCATCGAGCCCATGCAGCGCTGGCTCGTCCCGGTCCCCGCCGCCGACCCGGGCCCCCGCGAGGCGGGAGCGCCCGGAGCCCTCAGCGGCCACCGCCCGCCCCGGCTCTCCGAACCGGAACTCGGCCTCCTCGAAGCCACCACCGTGATGTTCCGCCAGTGGGACGCCCAGTGCGGCGGCGGCCTGCGCCGCAAGGCCGTCGTGGGCCAGCTGCACGAGGTCACCGACCTGCTCCAGGAGAACCACCCGGCCCCCGTCATGAAGCGGCTCTTCAAGGTCGCCGCGGAACTCGCCGAACTGGCCGGCTGGATGAGCTACGACATCGGCCTGCACCCGACCGCGCAGAAGTACTTCGTCCTCGCGCTGCACGCCGCCAAGGAGGGTGGGGACAAGCCCCTCGGCTCGTACATCCTCTCCAGCATGAGCCGCCAGATGATCCACCTGGGCCGCCCCGAGGACGCCCTGGAACTCATCCACCTCGCGCAGTACGGCAGCCGCGACTGCGCCGGCCCGCGCACCCAGGCCATGCTGTATGCGATGGAGGCCCGCGCCTACGCCAACATGGGCCAGCCCAGCCGCTGCAAGCGGGCCGTCCGGATGGCCGAGGACACCTTCTCCGACGTCGCCTTCGGCGGCGAGCCCGAGCCCGACTGGATCCGCTTCTTCTCCGAGGCCGAGCTCAACGGCGAGAACTCCCACTCGTACCGCGATCTGGCCTACGTCGCCGGGCGCAGCCCCATGTACGCCTCCCTCGCCGAACCCGTGATGCAGCGGGCCGTGGAGCTCTTCGAGAAGGACGACGAGCACCAGCGCTCCTACGCCCTCAACCTCATCGGCATGGCCACCGTGCATCTGCTCCAGCGCGAGCCTGAGCAGGCCACCGTCCTCGTCGGCCGCGCCCTCGACGTGGCCGGAAAGGTGCGGTCCGAAAGGGTGAACACACGGCTGCGCAAGACCGTCGACAGCGCCGCCCGTGAGTACGGCGACGTCGCCGACGTGGTCCGGCTGACCGACCAGCTCGCCTCCCGGCTCCCCGAAGCCGCGCAGGCCGTCTGACGGCCCGCGCGGCCGCCCCCGAAGGCCCCGGCCGCGGCAGTCACCCCGAGAAGCCCGATCAGGCTCCCCCAGCCAGGTCCCCCGGGTCACTGCCGCGGTCGGCTCACGTCCCGATCCCGTTCATGGACGCGTAACACAGCGGACCTCTTCGTCACGGCTGCGAAACACCGAGCGGCGCCGCCGGAAACCGGCCTGCGCGAATCTCAGGGTCAATAACCGGCCAGCCCCCAGGCCCCACCCCCCGGCCTTACGCCTTGCGCCGCTCAGGTTTTCACGATCGCCCGCACGCGAACGTACCGACGACGAGGAGACGCCGATGGCATCAGCCATCACGACCCTCGCGGCAGACGCCCCGACGCTGTCTGCCGCGAACACCGGGTTCATGCTCATCTGCTCCGCCCTGGTCATGCTGATGACCCCGGGACTCGCCTTCTTCTACGGAGGCATGGTCCGCGTCAAGAGCAGCCTCAACATGCTGATGATGAGCTTCATCAGCCTCGGGATCGTCACGATCCTCTGGGTCCTCTACGGCTTCAGCCTCGCCTTCGGCACGGACTCCGGCAGCATCATCGGCTGGTCCTCCGACTACGTAGGCCTCAGCGGCATCGGCATCACCGAGCTGTGGGACGGGTACACCATCCCGGTCTACGTCTTCGCCGTCTTCCAGCTGATGTTCGCCGTCATCACCCCCGCCCTGATCAGCGGCGCCCTGGCCGACCGCGTGAAGTTCAGCGCCTGGGCCCTGTTCAGCGCCCTGTGGGTCACCGTCGTCTACTTCCCCGTCGCCCACTGGGTCTGGGGCACCGGCGGCTGGCTGTTCAAGCTCGGCGTCATCGACTTCGCGGGCGGCACCGCCGTCCACATCAACGCCGGCGCCGCCGCCCTCGGCGTGATCCTGGTCATCGGCAAGCGCGTCGGCTTCAAGAAGGACCCGATGCGCCCGCACAGCCTCCCGCTCGTGATGCTCGGCGCCGGTCTGCTCTGGTTCGGCTGGTTCGGCTTCAACGCCGGATCGTGGCTCGGCAACGACGACGGCGTCGGCGCGGTCATGTTCGTCAACACCCAGGTCGCCGCCGCCGCCGCCATGCTCGCCTGGCTCGGCTACGAGAAGCTGCGCCACGGCTCCTTCACCACCCTCGGCGCCGCCTCCGGCGCGGTCGCGGGCCTCGTCGCCATCACGCCCTCCGGCGGCTCCTGCTCCCCGCTCGGCGCGATCGCCATCGGCGCCATCGCCGGTGTCGTCTGCGCCATGGCCGTCGGCCTCAAGTACAAGTTCGGCTACGACGACTCCCTCGACGTGGTCGGCGTCCACCTCGTCGGCGGCGTCATCGGATCGCTGCTGGTGGGCTTCTTCGCCACCGGCGGGGTCCAGTCCGACGCGGCGGGCCTCTTCTACGGCGGCGGCCTGGAGCAGCTCGGCAAGCAGGCCGTCGGAGTCTTCTCCGTCCTCGCCTACTCTCTCGTCGTGTCCGCGATCCTCGCCTTCCTCCTCGACAAGACGATCGGGATGCGGGTCACCGAGGACGACGAGGTCTCCGGCATCGACCAGGTCGAGCACGCCGAGACCGCCTACGACTTCAGCGGAGCCGGCGGCGGCGCCTCCTCCCGGAGCACCGCCGCCCCCGCCCCCGCTGCCGCCGCGAGCAAGAAGGTTGACGCATGAAGCTGATCACCGCGATCGTCAAGCCGCACCGGCTGGACGAGATCAAGGACGCCCTCCAGCGCTTCGGAGTCCAGGGGCTCACGGTCTCCGAGGCCAGCGGCTACGGCCGCCAGCGCGGCCACACCGAGGTCTACCGCGGCGCCGAGTACACCGTGGACCTCGTACCGAAGATCCGTATCGAGGTGGTCGTCGAGGACGGCGACGCCGAATCGGTGATGGAGGTCCTGGTGAAGAGCGCCCGCACCGGCAAGATCGGCGACGGCAAGGTGTGGAGCGTCCCCGTGGACTCGATCATCAGGGTCCGCACCGGCGAGCGCGGCGCTGAAGCGCTCTAGGCGACGGGAGCTCCTGGGTGACGAGCGTCGAACAGACCACGACGGGTGATTCCGGCGATCCGTCCGGCTCGGGACCCAGCGGGTACGCCGCGGCCCGGCTGCGACTCCTCCAGGAGGAGTCGCGGTCCGGGCCTTCACGGCGTTCCGCGCTGGCCGGGCTGACCGACGACTGGCTGAGCGCCCTGTTCGCCACGGCCCAGCGGGAGACCGGGGTACGGGGCGCCGCCCTCGTCGCCGTCGGCGGCTACGGGCGCGCCGAACTCTCCCCGCGCAGCGACCTCGACCTGCTGCTGCTCCACGACGGCAAGGCGGAGCCGCGGGCGCTCGCCGCGCTGGCCGACCGGATCTGGTACCCCGTGTGGGACCTGGGCGTGGCCCTGGACCACTCCGTGCGGACCCCGGCCGAGGCCCGCAAGACCGCCGCCGAGGACCTCAAGGTGCACCTCGGGCTGCTGGACGCGCGGCCCGTCGCGGGCGACGCGGGCCTGGTGGCGGGCCTGCGCACCTCGGTACTGGCCGACTGGCGCAACCAGGCCGCCAAACGGCTCCCGCAGCTGCACTCCCTGTGCCGGGAGCGGGCCGAGCGGGCCGGGGAGCTCCGCTTCCTGCTGGAACCCGACCTCAAGGAGGCCCGCGGCGGGCTCCGCGACGTCACCGCGCTGCGGGCCGTCGCCGCGTCCTGGCTGGCCGACGCCCCGCGCGAAGGGCTGGCCGAGGCCCGGCGACGGCTGCTGGACGCGCGGGACGCCCTGCACCTGGTGACGGGCCGTGCGACCGACCGGCTCGCGCTCCAGGAACAGGACCAGGTCGCGACGCAGCTGGGCCTGCTCGACGCGGACGCGCTGCTGCGCGAGGTGTACGAGGCCGCGCGGGTCGTCGCGTACGCGGGCGATGTGACCTGGCGGGAGGTCGGGCGGGTCCTGCGCGCCCGGGCCGCCCGGCCGAGACTGCGCGCACTGCTCGGGACCCGGGGGGCCGCGGCCGCCGAGCGGGCGCCGCTCGCCGAGGGGGTCGTCGAGTCCGACGGCGAGGCCGTCCTGGCCCTGGCGGCCCGGCCCGACCGGGACCCGGTGCTGGCGCTGCGGTTCGGCGCCGCGGCCGCGCAGGCCGGACTGCCGGTGTCGCTGCACGCCGTACGCCGGCTCGCGGCGCAGGCCAAGCCGTTGCCCGTGCCGTGGCCCGCCGAGGCGCGGGAGCAGCTGCTGACCCTGCTGGGCGCGGGGGAGCCCACGGTGGCGGTCTGGGAGGCCCTGGAGGCGGAAGGCCTGATCACCCGGCTGCTGCCCGACTGGGAACGGGTGCGGTGCCGTCCGCAGCGCAATCCCGTGCACACCTGGACGGTGGACCGGCACCTGGTGGAGACGGCGGTGCGCGCCTCCGCCCTGACCCGCCGGGTGAGCCGCCCGGACCTGCTGCTCATGGCCGCCCTGCTGCACGACATCGGCAAGGGCTGGCCGGGGGACCACTCGGTGGCGGGCGAGACGATCGCCCGCGATGTGGCCGTACGGGTGGGCTTCGACGCGGAGGACGCCGCCGTGCTGGGGGTGCTCGTACGGCACCACCTGCTGCTGATCGACACGGCGACGCGGCGCGACCTGGACGACCCGGCGACGGTCCGGTCGGTCGCGCAGGCCCTGGGATCGCTCGGCACGCTGGAGATACTGCACGCGCTGACCGAGGCGGACGCCCTGGCCACCGGGCCCGCGGCGTGGAGCACGTGGCGGGGCTCGCTGGTGGCGGACCTGGTGGCGCGGGTGGCCTCGGTCCTGGGGGGCGCGGCGCCCGTCGAGGCGGAGCCGGCCATCCCGACGACGGAGCAGGAACGCCTCGCGGTGGAGGCGCTGCGCACCCGGGAGCCGGTGCTGGCACTGCACGCGCGCCAGGAGGAGGACGACGCGGTCGGGGTCGAGCTGGTGGTGGCGGTCCCGGACCAGCCGGGAGTGCTCCCGGCGGTGGCCGGGGTGCTGGCCCTCCACCGGCTCACGGTCCGCGCCGCGGACCTGCGCTCGCTGGAGCTCCCGGACCGGCTGGGCGAGGTCCTGGTCCTGCGGTGGCGGGTGGCCGCCGAATTCGGCTCGCTGCCGGAGGCGGCCCGGCTGCGCACGGACCTGGTCCGGGCCCTGGACGGCTCGCTGGACGTCCCGGCGAAGCTGGCGGACCGCGAGGCGGCGTACCCGCGGCGGCGCGGGGTGGTCCCGCCGCCGCCCCGGGTCACGGTGGTCCCGGACGTGTCCTCGCTGGCCACGGTCCTGGAGGTACGTGCCCCGGACGCGGTGGGTCTGCTGCACCGGATCGGCCGCGCGCTGGAATCCTGCGGGGTCCGGGTCCGCAGCGCGCACGTCTCCACGCTGGGCGCCAATGCGGTGGACTCCCTCTACGTGGTCGACCCGGACGGCAAACCCCTGCCGCCGCCCGCGGCCGCGGCCCTGGCCGCCAGGCTGGAGTCCGCCCTGAGCTGACCCGGCCTCCGCAGGCCCCCCGGTGCACAGCGCCCCGCCCCCTTCCCGCCCCTTCCCGCCCCTTCCCGCAACCGGTCTCCGGGGAGGGGACGGGCCGACGGGTTCAGTATCCGGCGGGGCCCGATACCCTGGGGGGCGACCACACGCCCCCGACCCGAGGAATCGCGACCACCGTGTTCGATACGCTTTCCGACCGCCTCAGCGCGACCTTCAAGTCCCTCCGGGGCAAAGGCCGCCTCTCCGAGCAGGACATTGACGCTGCGGCGCGGGAAATCCGTATCGCCCTCCTCGAGGCCGACGTCGCCCTCCCCGTCGTCCGCTCCTTCATCGCGAACGTCAAGGAGCGCGCCCGCGGCGAAGAGGTCTCCAAGGCCCTGAACCCGGGCCAGCAGGTCCTCAAGATCGTCAACGACGAGCTCGTCTCGATCCTCGGCGGCGAGACCCGGCGCCTGCGCTTCGCCAAGACCGCGCCCACCGTGATCATGCTCGCCGGTCTCCAGGGTGCCGGTAAGACCACCCTCGCCGGAAAGCTCGGCCTCTGGCTCAAGGGCCAGGGCCACGCCCCGCTGCTCGTCGCCTGCGACCTCCAGCGCCCCAACGCCGTCAACCAGCTCAGCGTCGTCGCCGAGCGCGCCGGTGTCGCGGTCTACGCGCCCGCCCCGGGCAACGGCGTCGGCGACCCGGTGCAGGTGGCGAAGGACTCCATCGAGTACGCCCGCACCAAGCAGTACGACATCGTCATCGTCGACACCGCCGGCCGCCTCGGCATCGACCAGGAGCTGATGCAGCAGGCCGCGGACATCCGCGACGCCGTCAGCCCCGACGAGATCCTCTTCGTCGTCGACGCCATGATCGGCCAGGACGCGGTCAACACCGCCGAGGCCTTCCGCGACGGCGTCGGCTTCGACGGCGTCGTGCTCTCCAAGCTCGACGGCGACGCCCGGGGCGGTGCCGCGCTCTCCATCGCGCACGTCACCGGCAAGCAGATCATGTTCGCCTCGAACGGCGAGAAGCTCGACGAGTTCGACGCGTTCCACCCCGACCGCATGGCGGGCCGGATCCTCGACATGGGTGACATGCTCACCCTCATCGAGCAGGCCGAGAAGACGTTCAGCCAGGCCGAGGCCGAGAAGATGGCGGCCAAGCTGGCGAAGGGGCCGAAGGAGTTCACGCTCGACGACTTCCTGGCCCAGATGGAGCAGGTCCGGAAGATGGGCTCCATCTCCAAGCTGCTCGGCATGCTCCCCGGCATGGGGCAGATCAAGGACCAGATCAACAACATCGACGAGCGCGACGTCGACCGCATGGCCGCGATCATCAAGTCGATGACCCCGGCCGAGCGCCACGACCCGCACATCATCAACGGCTCGCGCCGCGCCCGTATCGCCAAGGGCTCCGGTGCCGAGGTCAGCGCCGTCAAGTCGCTGGTCGAGCGCTTCTTCGAGGCCCGCAAGATGATGTCCCGCATGGCCCAGGGCGGCGGGATGCCCGGCATGCCGGGCATCCCGGGCATGGGCGGCGGCCCCGGCCGGCAGAAGAAGCAGGTCAAGCAGGCCAAGGGCAAGCGCAAGAGCGGCAACCCGATGAAGCGCAAGGAAGAAGAGGCCGCGGCTGCCGCGCGCCGCGAGGCGGGTCCGCAGACGGCCCCGCCCGCCACCGGCAGCCCGTTCGGCCTTCCCGCCGCGGGCCAGTCCGGCCAGGACTTCGACCTTCCTGACGAGTTCAAGAAGTTCATGAAGTAATCGCAGTCGCAGGGGAAGGGCCCCGGCCGGTGATCCGGCCGGGGCCCTTTCGCGTACGTTCTGCGGGCGCAATGGTGCGTTATATCCCTTATGGTCGGCCGGGGGGACGGCAGTAAGGAGGCCATGTGCCAAGCCCCACCCCCGTACCGCCTCGTGATCGCGCCGATACGCCCTGGCGCTCCGAGGGTGCGCCGCCCGCACCGCCGCCCAAGAGGAGGATGCCCGGGGGCTGGCGCGGACTGGTCCTCACCGCCCTGATCGTCTTCCTGCTCGCCAACGCGATCCTGTCGTTCTTCAACGAGGGTGGCGAGCCGACGGTCTCGTACACGGAGTTCAGCAAGCAGGTCGCCGACGGCAACGTCTCGAAGATCTACTCCAAGGGCGACGCCATCCAGGGCGAGCTGAAGAACGAGCAGCCGCTGCCCGACGGCGGCAAGGGCGACTACACGAAGTTCGTCACCCAGCGCCCGGCCTTCGCCGACGACCAGCTGTGGGCGAACCTCAGCAGGCACCACGTCGTCGTCACGGCCTCCCCGGTCGTCGTGCAGCGCAGCTTCCTGGCCAATCTGCTGATCTCGCTGGCGCCGATGCTGCTGCTGGTCCTCCTGTGGGTCCTCATCGCCCGCCGCATGGGCTCGGCCATGGGCGGCGTCGGCCCGCTGGGCCGCAAGCAACCGCCCAAGCCCGTGGAGCTGGAGGGCGGCAGGCGCACCACGTTCGCCGACGTGGCCGGCATCGACGAGGTCAAGGGCGAGCTGCACGACGTCGTGGACTTCCTCAAGAACCCGCAGCAGTACCGGGCCATGGGCGCCCGGATGCCCGGCGGGGTCCTGCTGGCCGGACCACCCGGCACGGGCAAGACCCTGCTGGCGCGGGCGGTGGCCGGTGAGGCCGGGGTGCCGTTCTTCTCCGCCTCCGCCTCCGAGTTCATCGAGATGATCGTCGGCGTGGGCGCCTCCCGGGTCCGCGAACTCTTCTCCGAGGCGCGCAAGGTGGCTCCCTCGATCGTCTTCATCGACGAGATCGACACCATCGGCCGGGCCCGCGGCGGCGGGGCCGCCATGGGCGGCCACGACGAGCGCGAGCAGACCCTGAACCAGATCCTGACCGAGATGGACGGCTTCTCCGGGTCGGAGGGCGTGGTCGTCGTCGCCGCCACCAACCGGCCCGACGTCCTGGACCCCGCGCTCACCCGCCCCGGCCGCTTCGACCGCACGGTGTCGGTCTCCCCGCCCGACCGGGCCGGCCGCGAGGCCATCCTGCGGATCCACACCCGCGACATCCCCCTGGCCGCCGACGTGGATCTCGGACAGGTGGCCCGCACCACCCCGGGCATGACGGGCGCGGACCTCGCCAACCTGGCCAACGAAGCCGCCCTCCTCGCGGTGAAGCGGAAGCAGGGCCAGGTCACCCAGGCGGACTTCATGGACGCCCTGGAGAAGGTCCAGCTGGGCGCGGCGCGTGCCCTCGTCATGCCGGAGGAGGAGCGCCGCCGTACGGCCTGCCACGAGAGCGGCCACGCCCTGCTGGGCATGCTCCAGCCGGGCGCCGACCCGGTCCGCAAGATCACGATCGTGCCGCGCGGCCGGGCGCTCGGCGTCACCCTCTCGACCCCGGATGCGGACCGCTACTCCTACACCGAGGACTACCTCCGCGGCCGCATCATCGGCGCGCTGGGCGGCATGGCTGCCGAGCACGTCGTGTTCGACGTCATCACCACGGGCGCGGAGAACGACCTGGAACAGGTCACCAACCTCGTCCGTGGCATGGTCGGCCGCTGGGGCATGAGCGAGCGCGTCGGCCGCCTCACCGCGATCCCGGCGGACGCGCAGAGCCCGTACGGGCTCGTGGCGGCCCCCGCCACGCTCGACGCGGTGGACCACGAGATGCGGCGGATCGTCGACGAGTGCTACGTGGAGGCCTGCCGGCTGCTGCGGGAACACCGTCCGAAACTCGACGCCCTGACCGAGGCGCTGCTGGCGAACGAGACCCTGGACGAAGCGGCCGCCTACGAGGCCGCGGGCATCCCCCGCCTGTCGAAGTAGCGGCGGAGGCGGCCCGCGCCCGCGACCGGGCCGCCGCTGCGGCTACGGCACGCGGGCGATCACGTAGCGGAAGATGTTCGGCAGCCAGACGGTGCCGTCCGGCCGCTCGTACGGATGAAGCGCCTCCGTCAGCTCCTTCTCGACCTGCGCCGGATCCGAGGAGGACTCGTACAGCCCCGCCGACAGCAGCCCCCGTACCGCGCTGTCCACGTCCGCGTACCCGAAGGGGCAGAACACCCGCCCCGATCCGTCGGGGGCGAGCCCGGCGTCCGACACCGCCGCGTCCAGATCCCGCGGCGCCGGCCCGCCGCCCAGCACCGCAGGCACCGTGCACCGCTCCGCCGGGCCCCAGTCGGCCAGCACCACCGCCCCGCCCCGCCGGACCGCCGGCAGGGCCGCGTCCAGGGCCGCCGCGGACGGCGAGAAGGCCAGCAGCACGTCGTACGGCCGCGCGGTGGCCGGCGGGGCGGGGACCACTTCCAGCAGCCGCTCGCGCGCCAGCGCCCGCCGCGCCGGATCCGCCTCCACTCCCGTGGTGACGGCTCCCCGCCCCGCGGCCAGCAGCAGGGCCAGCCCGGACCCGCAGTCCAGGCCGAGCAGCCGGTCGCCCGGCCCGACCTCCAGCCGGTCGTAGACCGCTTCGTACAGCGGTACCAGCATCCGTTCCTGGATCTCCGCCCAGTCCCGGGCGACGAGCGTCGCCGTCGGCGTCGGTGTCATCGAAAGAGCGCTCCTGATTCCTTGTCGCCCCCTTGCCCCCGTTGCCAGAGAACTCCCCATTCGCCCCCGCGTCCAGAGGAGTGCGCCACCCGATTCACGCATCGAGTGCCCGGCGCCGTACCATTCGCGCCATGGCAAAGGCACCCGTTCTCACCCCCCAGGCGGAGGATTTCCCCCGCTGGTACCAGGATCTGATCAACAAGGCCGAGCTGGCCGACAACGGTCCGGTACGCGGCACCATGGTCATCCGGCCGTACGGCTACGGCCTGTGGGAGCGGATGCAGCAGGAGATGGACGCGCGCATCAAGGACGCGGGCGCCCAGAACGCGTACTTCCCGCTGTTCATCCCGCAGTCGTACCTGACGAGGGAAGCCGAGCACGTCGAGGGCTTCGCCCCCGAGCTCGCGGTCGTCACGCACGGCGGCGGCAAGGAGCTGGAGGAGCCGGTCGTCGTCCGGCCGACCTCCGAGACGATCATCAACGACTACTTCTCCAAGTGGGTGCAGAGCTACCGCGACCTGCCTCTGCTGATCAACCAGTGGGCCAACGTCGTCCGCTGGGAGATGCGCCCGCGCGTGTTCCTCCGTACGAGTGAGTTCCTCTGGCAGGAGGGCCACACGGCCCACGCCACGTACGAGGACGCCCGCGACTACGCCGCCCGCATCCACACGGACGTGTACGGCGACTTCATGACGAACGTGCTCGGCATCGATGTCGTGCTCGGCCGCAAGACCGCCAAGGAGCGCTTCGCCGGCGCGATCAACACCCTCACCCTCGAGGGCATGATGGGCGACGGCAAGGCGCTGCAGCTGGGCACGAGCCACGAGCTCGGCACCAACTTCGCCAAGGCCTTCAACACGCAGTACCTGTCGAAGGAAGGCAAGCAGGAGCTCGTCTGGCAGACCTCGTGGGGCGTTTCGACCCGCATGGTCGGCGGTCTGATCATGTCCCACGGCGACGACAACGGCCTCCGTGTCCCGCCGCGCCTCGCGCACGTCCAGGTCGTCGTCATGGCGATCAAGGGCGACGAGGCCGTCGCGAAGGTCCGCGAGCTCGGTGCGCAGCTGAAGGCCGCCGGCCTCCGCGTCCAGGTCGACGACCGCGTCGACACCCCCTTCGGCCGCCGCGCCGTGGACTGGGAGCTCAAGGGCGTACCCGTCCGCGTGGAGATCGGCCCCCGCGACCTGGAGGCCGGCACCGCGATGCTGGCCCGCCGGATCCCGGGCGGCAAGGAGCCCGTGCAGATCGACGCGCTCGCCGACCTGCTGCCCAAGGTGCTCGACGAGGACCAGGCGCAGCTGCTGCGCGAGTCCCGCGAGCGCCGCCTGGCCCGTACCTCCGACGTCTCCACCATCGAGGAGGCCGCGGAGGCCGCCATCGCCGGCGGCTGGGCGCGGATCCCGTGGGCCGACCTCGGCCCCGAGGGCGAGGCCAAGCTGGGCGAGCAGGCCGTGTCCGTACGGTGCCTGATCGCCGAGGACGGGTCGGTTCCGGAGGCGGACGACGCCCCCGGTACGCTCGCCATCGTCGCGCGCTCGTACTGATCGCCCCTGCCTGACCACCCGACCCGCCCCGGCGCACGGCACGAGCCGCACGCCGGGGCTGGTTCTCGTTGGTCGACGTTACGTACCGACTCCTCCTGGGATCGGCGCACCCGTCCTCGTCGGGACGCATGAGACTGAACTGACTGGTACGTGCAAAAAATTTGGAATGGCCCGGAATCGGAACACCGGGGCACCCCGGCTCGTTGTCACGACGTGAGCACGACACCACCTGTTCTCGCCGCAGAGCTGGCGCAGGCGTGGGCCGACATTCAGCGGTACCACCCCGAGCTGCCTGACCTTGCCGCGCCCGAGTCCCTGATCGGAGAGTCCTCGTCCGCCTGCGGCGCCGAGCTCTCCTTCGAGCGACTGCTGCACGAGGCAGTCCACGGCATCGCCGCCGCCCGCGGAGTGCGCGACACCTCGCGGGCCGGCCGCTACCACAACCGCAGATTCCTCGCGATCGCCGAGGAGATGGGGCTGGACCACTCCGACGAGCCGCATGCCAGCAGCGGCTTCTCGCTGGTCTCGCTCAATCCCGAGGCGAAGAAGCGCTACCGCCCCACCATGGAGCGGCTGCAGCGCGCGCTGAAGGCGCACACGGCCGCGACGGCCGCCGACACCAAGCGCAGCTTCCGCGGGCCGGCCGCCCGGCACGGCTCCTCGGGTGGCGGCGTGCGCGTCAAGGCGGTCTGCGACTGCGGGCGCAATGTGCGCGTGGTCCCCTCCGTACTGGCCCAGGCGCCGATCGTCTGCGGCGGCTGCATGAAGCCGTTCCGCATCCCCGAGGTCGCCGTCTCGGCCGCCGCCTCCTGAGCCCGCGGCCCCACGGCCGCACGGCAGCGATGGACGGGCGGGGTGCTTCCGCAGGGCGGGGGCGGCCCGGTGGCGTGCGCTCGCGCGCCTCTGATCGCCGCTCCCCGCGAGAAGCGCCGCAGGCATGTGGCACAATGGCTAGCTGTACTCGACAGTCGCATAGGACCCCTCTCTCCTCCGGCTGACGCGTCCATCGGGCACCCGAGTACCGCAACCCCACGTGGCATCTCATGTGCCCAACCACGTCAAGTTCAGGAGACACCACTCCAGTGGCAGTCAAGATCAAGCTCAAGCGCCTCGGCAAGATTCGCCAGCCGCACTACCGCATCGTCGTCGCCGACTCGCGCACCCGCCGCGATGGTCGCGCGATCGAGGAGATCGGTCTGTACCACCCGACGTACAACCCGTCGCGCATCGAGGTCAACGGCGAGCGTGCGCAGTACTGGCTGTCGGTCGGCGCCCAGCCCACCGAGGCTGTGCTCGCCATCCTGAAGCTGACCGGTGACTGGCAGGCGCACAAGGGCCTCCCGGCCCCCGCGCCGCTGCTGCAGCCGGAGACGAAGGAGAGCAAGCGTCGCTCCTTCGACGAGTTCGCCAAGGCCCTCGAGGGCATCGGCGAGACCAAGGGCGAGGCCATCACGCAGAAGGCGAAGAAGGCCGACAAGAAGGCGGACGAGGCTGAGGCCGCCGCCGAGTCGACCGAGGCCTGATCATGCTCGAGGAGGCTCTTGAGCACCTCGTAAAGGGCATTGTGGACAACCCCGACGATGTGCAGGTCGCCTCGCGCAACCTGCGCCGTGGGCAGGTGCTCGAGGTCCGGGTTCACCCCGACGACCTCGGAAAGGTGATCGGCCGCAACGGCCGCACCGCACGTGCTCTGCGTACCGTCGTGGGCGCCATCGGCGGCCGGGGGATCCGCGTCGACCTCGTCGACGTGGACCAGGTCCGCTGAGCAGTTGAATCACCGGCACGGGCCGGGGAGGGCATACGTGCCCGCCCCGGCCCGTCGTCGTCTGAACAGGAGACATAACAGTGCAGCTGGTAGTCGCGCGGATCGGCCGCGCCCACGGGATCAAGGGTGAGGTCACCGTCGAGGTGCGGACCGACGAGCCGGAGCTGCGGCTCGGGCCCGGCGCCGTGCTCCAGACCGAACCGGCATCGGCGGGTCCCCTGACCATCGAGACGGGCCGGGTGCACAGCGGCCGGCTCCTGCTCCGCTTCGAGGGCGTCAAGGACCGCACCGGCGCCGAGGCGCTGCGCAACATCCTGCTGATCGCCGACGTCGACCCGGCGGAGCTCCCGGAGGAGCCCGACGAGTACTACGACCACCAGCTCATGGACCTGGACGTGGTGCTGGAGGACGGCACCGAGATCGGCCGGATCACCGAGATCTCCCACCTGCCCTCGCAGGACCTCTTCATCGTCGAGCGCCCCGACGGCACCGAGGTGATGATCCCGTTCGTCGAGGAGATCGTCGCCGAGATCGACCTCGAGGAGCAGCGCTGCGTCATCACCCCGCCGCCCGGGCTGATCGACGACCGCGCCGAGATCGTCTCCACGCGTGACAACGGGGAAGAAGCCTGATGCGTCTCGACGTCGTCACGATCTTCCCCGAGTACCTGGAGCCGCTGAACGTCTCCCTCGTCGGCAAGGCGCGGACCCGCGGGCAGCTCGACGTACACGTCCACGACCTGCGGGACTGGACGTACGACCGGCACAACACGGTCGACGACACCCCGTACGGCGGCGGTCCCGGCATGGTCATGAAGACCGAGCCGTGGGGCGAGGCCCTCGACGAGGCGCTGGCCGACGGGTACGAGTCCGGCGCGCGCGGGCCGGTCATGGTCGTCCCCACGCCCAGCGGCCGCCCGTTCACCCAGGAACTGGCCGTCGAGCTCTCCGAGCGGCCCTGGCTCGTCTTCACACCGGCCCGGTACGAGGGCATCGACCGCCGGGTCATGGACGAGTACGCCACGCGGATGCCGGTCTACGAGGTCTCCATCGGCGACTACGTGCTGGCGGGCGGCGAGGCCGCCGTCCTGGTGATCACCGAGGCCGTGGCCCGGCTGCTGCCCGGGGTCCTCGGCAACGCCGAATCGCACCGCGACGACTCCTTCGCGCCCGGCGAGATGGAGAACCTGCTGGAGGGGCCGGTCTACACGAAGCCCCCGGAGTGGCGCGGCCGGGGCATCCCCGACGTGCTGCTCAGCGGCCACCACGGGAAGATCGCCCGCTGGCGCCGGGACGAGGCGTTCCGCAGGACCGCGCAGCACCGCCCCGACCTGATCGAGCGCTGCGAGGCCTCCGCCTTCGACAAGAAGGACCGCGAGACGCTGAGCGTCCTGGGCTGGCGGCCGGACGCCGACGGCCGATTTTGGCGTAGGCCGGAGGCCGTGGAAGAATAGGCGGCTGCTGTGTGCTCGCGTGCGCCCCTGCCACAGGGGGACAGTCGTCCGCCGAGTGACGCAGCTCCCGAATTCTCTACGGAAACCCGCACCGGCGGCCTGTGGCGTCGTGCGAAGAAAGCAGACGAACAACATGTCTCACCTGCTCGATGGCGTCAATGCCGCCTCGATCCGCTCCGACGTCCCGGCCTTCCGCCCGGGTGACACGATCAACGTGCACGTCCGCGTCATCGAGGGCAACCGCTCCCGTATCCAGCAGTTCAAGGGCGTTGTCATCCGTCGCCAGGGCTCTGGCGTCTCCGAGACCTTCACGGTTCGCAAGGTCTCCTTCAGCGTCGGCGTGGAGCGCACCTTCCCGGTGAACTCCCCGATCTTCGAGAAGATCGAGCTCGTCACCCGCGGTGACGTGCGTCGCGCCAAGCTGTACTTCCTCCGTGAGCTCCGCGGCAAGGCCGCGAAGATCAAGGAGAAGCGCGACCGCTGATCTCCTCTCCGGGTCCCCGGGGCGGCCGGATAGGCTCGCCACCGATGGACACCGAAGCAGAGCTCACACAGCGCGGCCACTCCTCCCCCGACACGGGGGAGGGGCGGCCGCGTTTTGCGTTGTGGGGGCGCCGCGCGCTTCCCGGGTGGCGCGCCTTCCTGACCTGGCGGCGGGCCGGGGTGCTCGGCGTGCTCTGCACGACGTTCCTGCTGCTGATCAGCAATTTCGTCGTACAGCCGTTCCTGATCCCGAGCCGGTCGATGGAGCCGACGCTCCAGGTCGGGGACCGGGTGCTGGTGAACAAGCTGGCGTACCGTTTCGGCGACGGTCCGAAGCGCGGGGACGTGGTGGTCTTCGACGGCACGGGGTCCTTCGTACCGGAGCGTGCCGAGGGCAATCCGATCGGCGAGGCCCTGCACGGCGCGGCCTCCGCGCTCGGGATCGGGGAACCGTCCGACACCGACTTCGTGAAGCGGGTCGTGGGCGTCGGAGGCGACGACGTGGTGTGCTGCGATGCGGGAGGGCGGATCAAGGTGAACGGGGTTCCGTTGCAGGAGCCGTACCTGTATCCCGGCGACACGCCCTCGAAGGTGCCCTTCCGGATCGTCGTGCCCCTTGGGACCCTGTGGGTCATGGGTGATCATCGTTCCCAGTCCCGGGACTCCCGGGACCACCTGGGGGAACCGGGCGGGGGGATGGTGCCGGTGGAGAAGGTGATCGGGCGGGCCGACTGGATCGGCTGGCCGGTCCCGCGCTGGGGTCCGACAGCCACGGGTACGGGTGCGGCGACCGGGTCGTCCGGCGGCGGTCATGGGTAGCCGGGGCCGCTCGCGAGGCGGGCGGGTCCCCGAGCCGGAGCCGGATCCGGAGCCCGAGCCGAGGCGTGCTCCCCAGCCCCCGCGCGCGCCCGAATTCTGGCGTGCGCCCGAGACCCCGGGCGGCCCCGATCCCCGGTGGGAGCCCGAGCCCGGGCCGGCCGCCGCCCCAGAGCCCGCGCCGGCCGCGGCCCCAGAGCCCGGGCCGGCGCGGGAGCCCGG